>JAVVEF010000041.1:0-23168 GCA_032251275.1 Lutibacter sp. | reverse complement strand
CCAGGTGGCGCGAGGCAAAAAGTTTAATAGATTTTACAGAAAAAGATCAGTAGACTAGATTTTTTGTTACTTTTTTATCAATGAAAAAAGTAAAAGGAGTAAATGGAAGGAGTTCCAAATCTGCTTTTATTAATTTTAATACAACTAACTAATACATCAAACTTTCATTAATTATAACTCCAATTGCAAAGCCACCCTATTAAAAATTTATTTAAAAATTAATAATATATTATTTTGTAATTTAGCATTTAGAAAAAAGAATTACAGCTCTCAAATCAAAGATTTAATAAATAGCTAGCTATGCACACTTATAAATTACGTTTACATAAAGAAGCACAAGGAGGCTTTACGGTTTCTGTTCCATCTTTGCCGGGCTGTATTACCTATGGCGAAAATGTGGATGAAGCAATCTCTATGGCGAAAGAAGCCATTGAACTCTATTTGGAGGAATTAAAAGAAAGGGGTGAAGTTATTCCCGATGACAACAATGTATTAGAATATTCATTAATTGTTTAATAATGAACTTGTCACCAAAGTACCTTATAAAAATTTTGGAACAAAATGGGTTTTTATTTAAACGGGCAAAAGGATCACACCAGCTGTATTACAATTCCACAACAAACAAGACTGTCATAGTTCCTGTTCATGGCGGTAAAGATATGAAAAAGGGGACTTTTTTAGCCATACTTAAACAATCTGGCATTGATCCAGCAAATATTTAATAATTCCCTTTTTTAAATCGCCCGGGTTTATTTTAAAGGAATGTTTTGGCAATGTGTCTATTGGCACCTTATTGATGTCATAATTTAAATTTCCGGTTAAACCCTCTATAAAAACTTCATTCAGTTCATTAATGGATGGCATTAATTCAACCACAATTTTTTTATATTTCAGGAAGTTTCCGGTGATGCTGATTTCTTTTCTTTCATATTCAATTGATGAAAACAGCAAAATATCATTTAAAGAAACCATCATTTCAAATTCGCCGTTGTCATTGCTTACAGTTCCCAATTTGGTATTTTGGTTAACGATATGCACATTGCCAACAGCATTGTTGGAACTGATTATTTTTCTTGAAATGAGTGCATATTTTTCTTGTGAAAAGCCCTTCATAGCAAAAAAAACGAGCAAAAATAAGCAGGTTAGTTTTCTTTTCATCATAACAAAGAACGTTCATGAATCTGTATAAAAAATATTTGGCAATTATAAACTTTTGTTAAGATTGAAAATTTGTACATTTGGTGAAATTTTGTTGAAGATGAAAAAATTACTGATTGCCAGCACTTCTACAGTTCACGGAAAAGGCTATTTGGAATATATTTTACCCGAATTAAAGGAATTTTTTAACGGCGTAAATGAAATTCTGTTTATTCCTTATGCAAGACCTGGAGGAATTTCGCACGATGAATATACTGAAGCTGCAAAAAAAGGCTTTGACAACATTCATATTCGCATTAAGGGAATCCACGAATTTAGCAATCCGATTGATGCCGTTAATCAGGCAAAAGGAATTTTTGTTGGAGGAGGAAACACTTTTTTGCTGGTAAAGCAATTGTACGATTTAAAGCTGATGTCGACCATTAAAAATGTGGTTGAAAACGGAACGCCTTATTTAGGAACCAGCGCAGGAAGCGTTATTGCTGGATTGACGATGCAAAACACCAACGATATGCCCATTATTTATCCGCAAAGTTTTGACACGTTTGGATTTATAAATTTCAATTTAAATTGTCATTATTTAGATCCGGATCCAAATTCAACACATATGGGAGAAACAAGGGAAACCCGCATCAATGAATACCACACAATTAATAAAACGGCAGTTTTGGGACTTAGGGAAGGAAGTTGGCTAAAAATAAAAGATGGTAAAATAATTTTAAAAGGACCTTTAAATGCGCGATTATTCCAACAACATAAAGCAGCGCTTGAATTGCCACCGGAAACCGATTTAAGTTTTCTAACGTAAGTTAAGCGTTGTCGCAATCAGTTGGGCATCGGGTGATTTTTTTACTTTTTCAGATAGTAGTTTGTAAGCATTGCTGATTCTGATTGTATCAACTGTTGATGTTTTCAATTGGTCGCTTAAAACCATGGCAGAAACATAAGAATCGCTGTTGTTTTTGACAAAATTATAACTGAAATCGGTAAATTCCATTTCAATTTTTTTCAATTCATTTCCAACTTCATCCAGTTTTTTAACATCATTTTCCAGACGTGCTTTTTGGAATTTTGTAAATAAATAATCAATTTTTTTAAAGATGTTTTTTGAGGCCAATTTGTATTCGTGCAATCTGGCGTTTAATTTGGAACCTTTAATAGCAGGTTCATCAATATGATTCGGATTCAAAAAAATTTCAAAATTGGTGTTTTCAACAATTAAAATGGCTGCTGCCGATGAATTTTCAAAAGTCAACATAAAACGTTCCGGATAGTCAACAATTCCTCGGAAAAGAAACTGGTTATTTTCAATTTTAGCCGAATCAACCGCATGAATGCTATTTCCAATAATTTTACTCAAATAAACCTTGTCTGATAAATAAGATTTCAAGGTTCCTTTCAATACAAATCCATTTTTATTGGTATCAGTGCCCTTTTCTAACGGGCTCTTTGGATTATTGCAGCTGAAAATGAAAAGGCTGAATAAACAAGCTGTAACTATCTTTTTCAATGCAATTTACTTTTAAATTATAAATTTAATAACTTACATACTCAACAATTTCCAATCCGTAACCTGTCATACCAATACGTTTTTTAACAGCTGGTGCATTTGATAAAACACGCAATTTGCTGATTTCTAAATTGTGCAAAATTTGGGCGCCGATTCCAAAATCTTTATCATCTGGCTGAATTTGCGGTACTTTATGTTCCGTATTTTTTTGTGCTTCTTTTAATAAAGACAATCGATTTATAAGATCAAAGGATTGGTTTTCCTGGCTGATAAAAACAGCCACACCTTTTCCTTCATCATTAATCATTTTAAAGATTTTAGAAAACTTGTCGTCTGGCTTTGCGGTTAATAATCGCAGAATGTCATTGTTAATCAAAGAGGAATTTACGCGCACCAAAATTGGCTCATCCGGTTCCCAGGTGCCTTTGGTCAACGCAATGTGAACTTGGTTGTTTGTGGTTTGCTTGTAGGCTCTCAATTGGAATTCACCGAAACGGGTTTGCACCGTGAAATTTTCAATTTTGTAGATAAGAGAATCGTATTTCATACGGTACGCAACCAAATCTTCAATTGAAATAATCTTCAATTTGAATTTTTTTGCTACTTCCATTAATTGCGGCAAGCGCGCCATTGTTCCGTCTTCATTTAAAATTTCCACCAAAATTCCTGCCGGCTGAAATCCAGCCAAACGCGCTAAATCTATGGAGGCTTCCGTATGTCCGGTTCTGCGTAAAACGCCGCCTTCTTTAGCTCTTAAAGGAAAAACATGGCCAGGTCTTCCAAAATCTTCTGGTTTCGTTTCTTTTGAAGTGATTGCTTTTATGGTTTTAGACCTGTCGTGAACAGAAATTCCGGTTGAACATCCGCTTCCTATTAAATCAATGGAAACCGTGAATTGTGTATTATGCAAAACGGTATTTTTGTTTACCATAAGCGGCAATCCAAGCTCATCGGCACGACTATCGGTTATAGGCGCACAAATTAAACCCCTGCCGTGCTGTGCCATAAAATTAATCATTTCTGGCGTAACACATTCTGCAGCAGCTATAAAATCACCCTCATTTTCTCTGTCCTGGTCATCAACAACAATAATCATTTTACCGTTTTTGATATCTTCTATCGCTTCTTGTATGGTGTTTAGTTTAATCTTGCCTGTTGAAGTTTTCATTATTTAACTGAAATTTTTTCTGTGAATTTTGTGAATATTTTTTGAACTCTTCCAAATAGCGCATCAATATTAAAAATGCCCATACCTTTTGTTGCCCTTCTGGTAAGTAAAAAGCCAAAAGGCAATAATATTATTGTTGAAAGCCAACTACCTAAAAGTGCTGAAATGGCGCTTTCTTCTGATAAGTTTCTACCCAGTTGCGATATGAAAAAGTAGATGACAAAAATGGTAATTGCCATAATCATGGGCAATCCGAATCCGCCTTTTCTTATAATGGACCCTAAAGGCGCACCAATAAAAAACAAGACAAGGCAGGCCAAAGAAAATGAAATTCTGTAATAAAATTCAAAATCATAAAGGTTCAGGATCTTTCTCTTGTCTTTAAAATCTTTTATTTGATATTTGTTTCTGTCAATGGTTCTGTTAAGCAATTGAATGGATTCGTTAAGTACCGTACTTTTGTTTTTTAAGTTGAAATTATCAAGTATTTCAGGTGATAAATTTTTGTTTAATACAGAATCTGGATATTTGTATAATTTTTTGCCATGTATTGTATTGTAAAAAATATCGGCCCTGTTTTGCATATAGGTGTCAAATTCAATTTTATTTATTTTAGAAATCGAATCCAATTGAGCAATACTTAACATTCCATGATGTTCTTTAACTTTTTCCTCATTCATCGAATCGTCATCACTAAAGGAAGAAATATCAATATTTATGGTATACGTTTTAAATTCAGCTTTGGAAGCCGGCATCTTGGCCCTGTCTTTTGGCATCATTGCATTGGTGAGATGCTCTTCATAATAATTCCCGTTTTCAAGGGTAAGTGTCATGTATTTACTTCCCTCTTCGGTTGAAATAGTGCCTTTTTCGGCGGTAATCACTTTTATTTTTCCTTTATTGGCATTTAAATCAGCAATTTGAACATTTTTTAATAAGTTTTCTTCTTCTCCGTATTTTTCATCAAATTTTATGCTAAAACCTGGAATCTCCGTATTAAATGCTCCCGGAACCAGTGCCAAAGCCGGTTTTTTCTTTTTCATGTTCAAATACAGATTTTTCTGTTTCAGGGTTGCCCACGGATAAATATTGTTTAGGAATATGAAGTTAAGTCCGCTTAATAAAATAACTAAAACTACCAACGGCCGAATCACTCTTTTTAAGGAAATTCCTGCGGATTTGATGGCGGCAAACTCATAATTTTCGGCCAAAGTTCCCAAAGCCATTATGGAGGAAAGTAAAATACCGATTGGCAATGCGGTAGGCGTAAGGATTAGCGCCAAATATCCCAAAAATTTTAAAATGAAAAATATATCGATGCCTTTTCCCGCAATTTCATCAAATGCCAGCCATAAAGCCTGCATAACCAAGACAAAAAGGACCACAAAAAATGTGGCCAAAAAAGGTTGTAAAAAGCTTTTTAAAATGTATTTGTCAAATATTTTCAACGCTATTATTTTGGTTCAGAGATGGTGTATTTTTTTTGATTTTTGTATTTTGCTCTGTCAAAGATAAAAAGGTTTTCTGATATAGGTTGATTTGTTTTGAAAGATCTTATATTTAATGTGGTAGTTGTCCCGTTTTCACCGGTTTCAATGATGTTGTAAATATGTTTGGTGTTTGCGTCTATTCCAACCAAAACACTTTTAATATCGGAATTGCTGTCGATTGGCGTTAGTTTTACATATTGTATTTTAACGCCTTTTATGGTTTTTAAGGCATCCATTTTAAAAGTATAGCCAGTTTTGTAAAAGGAAAACATTTTAGAAGGCGTAAGGGTTTCTTCCTTTTTTTTCGATGGATTTTGAATAATGACCTCTTCATCCTCGTGTATGATTAGATAAACTTTTTTTCCATCAAAAATTTGTTCAGTTCCCATATAATTTAGATTGTACAAATTGCCTTTTAAAGTAACTGTGCCTCGTGTTTCCTGATGCACATTCGCTTCTTTGTTGTCTAAATTGTGGTTAAATTCAATGTAGATATTTTTATAATCTTCAATTTTTCTCGCAACTTCATCCAACAATGCTTTTGCCTTAGCCGATTCCTGGCTAAATGAGGTTAAACTGATAAGTAAAAATGCTATTAAAAATGTTATTTTTTTCATCTTGTTATAATATGCTTATGACAAATATATGATTAATTATTTGCTTCGTAATCCAACAATTTGTTCAGTGCCATTTCATCCGGAACCAAAACTTGTCTTGCTTTGCTTCCTTCAAACGGACCAACAATTCCGGCGGCTTCCAGCTGGTCGATTAATCTTCCCGCTCTGTTGTATCCAAGCTTTAGTTTTCGTTGCAATAACGATGCCGAACCTTGTTGTGCATGAACAATAACCAAAGCGGCGTCCCTAAATAAATTGTCTCTTTCGCTGATGTCTATATCAAGGTTTGTGCCAATTTCATCCCCACTATATTCAGGTAACATGTAGGCATTTGCGTAAGCGCGTTGTGAACCAATAAATTCAGTTATTTTATCAACCTCCGGCGTATCTACAAATGCGCATTGCAATCGTATCAAATTATTGCCGTCTGCAAAAAGCATATCGCCTTTACCAATTAACTGGTCTGCACCTGAACTGTCTAAAATGGTTCTTGAATCTATTTTTGAAGTTACCCTAAAAGCTGCTCTTGCAGGAAAATTCGCTTTAATGATACCTGTAATAACGTTAACGGAAGGGCGTTGTGTGGCTACAATTAAATGAATTCCGATGGCTCTTGCCAATTGCGCCAAACGCGCTATGGGTGTTTCAATTTCTTTGCCGGCGGTCATAATTAAATCGGCAAATTCATCGATAATTAAAACGATATACGGCAAATATTTATGGCCGTCGTTCGGATTCAACTTTCGCAATTTAAATTTGGCGTTGTATTCTTTGATGTTGCGCACCATCGCAAGTTTCAATAAATCGTAGCGCATATCCATTTCAATGCACAAAGAATTCAGCGTATTGATTACTTTGGTAGTATCGGTAATAATGGCGTCATCGGTATCGGGCAATTTTGCCAGATAATGGCGTTCGATTTTATTGAATAAGGTTAGTTCCACTTTTTTGGGATCGACCAACACAAATTTAACTTCAGCAGGATGTTTTTTGTACAGCAATGAAGTTAAAACGGCATTTAAACCAACCGATTTCCCCTGACCTGTTGCTCCAGCCATTAGTAAATGAGGCATTTTTGCAAGGTCAACCACAAATGTTTCGTTAGAAATGGTTTTGCCAAGCGCAATGGGCAATTCCATTTCTGAATTCTGAAATTTTGTTGAAGAAATCACTGATTTCATAGAAACCATTGTCGCTTTTTTGTTGGGAACTTCAATTCCGATGGTGCCTTTTCCCGGGATTGGCGCAATAATACGGATTCCTAAAGCGGAAAGTGATAAGGCAATGTCATCTTCTAAATTTTTGATTTTTGAAATTCTAATACCGGCTTCCGGCACAATTTCATACAACGTAACTGTTGGTCCAACGGTTGCTTTTATGCGGTCGATGCCAATTTTATAATTGTTAAGCGTTTCAACAATTCTGTTTTTGTTGACTTCTAATTCTTCTTGGTCTACCGAGATGCTTTCGTTATAGTCTCTCAATAAATTTAAGGTTGGGAATTTGTAATTGCCCAATTCCAATGTTGGATCAAACTCGCCGAAATCTTTCACCAATTGATTTGATAAATTTTCATCCACACGATTTTCTTCAACAATTTTTTCTACGGCGATTGCAACATCTCCTTCTGATTTCGATTCCGTAAATAAATCTGAATCATCATCAAGATCAGATTCATCATCCAAATAATTTTCCGGAACGGTTGTAATCGGTGTTAAATGTTCGAGCGACAATTCGAGCGGTGATTTGAATGTTTCTTCTTTTTTTTCTTCAACTTTTACAGCTGTTTGATTGTTGTTTTCTATAGGATTGACTTCAGTTTGAATGTGGTCTATGTTCTTTTTCAGGCTGCTTTTAACCAATTCGGGCGTCAATTTAAATCGGATGACCAGATAGGAAACCAATAAAAATAACAGCGACAAAAGAAGTCCGGTTTTACCCAAAAACTGCTGAAGGTAATTGTTCAATTCAAAACCAACAACACCTCCAAGTATGGGGTTTTTCGGTACTAAAAAAGCCAAAGTGATGGAAAGCCAAAGCATCCCCAACATTCCCCAAAACCAATATTTTCTGATGCGTTTTAATCCGCCTTTAAAAAAGATCAATAAACCTGTAAAAAATAAGAGTATCGGTAAATAAAAAGTGGCAAGTCCAAAACCATTTTCAATTAACAAATGACTCAAGCTTGCGCCAATTTTACCCAACAGGTTTTTTACGGTAACATTCTTGTCTGCAAAACTGGAAAGCTGGCTTTGGTCTTCTGTTCCGTTTACCAGAAAGGAACTGAACGATGTTGCCAAAAAAACTGCAAAAAGCATTAAAAACAATCCAAAAATTGTTTGCGTGAGCCGATTTTCAAAAAATAATTTTATTCCTTGAAAACGAGGCTTTCTGGGTGTTTTAACGGTTGATTTAGTAGTTTTGGCCATTCAATTAATTATCTCACAAAAATATAAAATTAATGCGACTGTGGTTAAATTACGTTATAAATTTGGGTACATAAATAATTAAACCAATAATAACGGCAATTATTGCGGCAAAAAATGAGGCTCCGGCTGAAACATCCTTAATGCGGCCAATTTGTTTGTGATAATCAGGATGAATAAAATCCGCTAATTTTTCTATGGCGGTATTTAATGATTCTGCTACCAAAATGAGTCCGATTGCCATAATTTGGAATAGCCATTCGGTAGCAGAAAGATGCATTAAAAACCCAATGATTGTCATAATTATGCCAATGCAAACTTGGGCTATGATACTTGGTTCTGAAGTAATTAAAATCCAAAAACCGTTAGCCGCATATTTAACAGACTTTAGTCGGTTTAGAAAAAAATTACCTTCATAATTCATAGTTTAAAGCGCTTTTAAAACTGCTTCGTAATTTGGTTCGTCAACAATTTCAGGAACTTGTTCTGTGTAGGTCACAACACCATCTTCATTAATTATTACAACGGCTCTTGAGTGTAAATTTGCCAAAGGTCCGTCGGCAATTGTCAATCCATAGTTTTTACCAAATTTCCCTTTGGCAAAATCGGATAAGGTAATCACATTTTCCAATCCTTCAGCACCACAAAAACGCGCTTGTGCAAAAGGTAAATCACGAGAAATACAAAGTACTTTTGTGTTTTCAAGTTCGCTTGCTTCTTTGTTGAATCTTCTTACGGACGCAGCGCAAGTGCCTGTGTCTAAGCTAGGGAAAATGTTTAAAATTAGTTTTGAACCTTTAAAATCGGCCAATTTTACTTTTGACAAATCAGATTTTATTAAGGTAAATTTTGGTGCTTTTTTGCCAACTTTCGGTAATTTTCCAATGGTGTTTATTGGGTTTCCTTTTAACGTTATTTTAGTCATAATTCTTGTTTTTGATTTAAGATATCAAAGTTAGGTTAAAATTTTGAAAGTTTAAAGTTCGTATAAATATTAAAGGTTAAATATTCAATATTAAAAGTAGGGACAGGAAGCTTCAATATTAAAAGTTAAATATTAAAAGTATTGATAGGTTGTAATAAAGAAAAATCGTTATTCGTAATTCAATTTGCATTAGCGATTGCAGTGACATCCTTTTTTGAAGTGCAACGGAAAAAAAGATAGAACGAAAAGCGCGGCCCGAAAGGGAATGCCAAATAAAGTTAAAAGTTAAAAGTTAAAAGTGAGAAGTTAAAAGTTTAAATCTGTCCTAATAATGTTTAATCAGTTAAATTCCTCGAGGCTCTGCCTCGAGGTTTAGAGAGGAAAGTTTGAAAACCTAAGGTTTTCATAAAACTAAAAATTTACTTTCTTCCGATAGATACCTCGATGGCTCTGCCTCGAGGTAATTCATTTCAAAAATCTAAGATCGTAAATCCAAAATCGGATATTATTGCTGATTAATTTCTTTATCTTCGCTCCTTAAAAATTGACTGAATTGAAACTTCAAAAATACACCAAAGAATTTACCAAAAACCTGAAATTGGCAGCACCAATTATGATGGGGTCTTTGGGGCATTTATTGGTTGGGTTGATTGACGATATTATGGTAGGGCAGTTGGGGCCGGTAGAGTTGGCAGCCACTTCGCTTGGCAATAGTTTGGTTTTTATCGCACTTTCAATCGGTATTGGTTTTTCATTTGCCATTACGCCTTTAATTGCCGAATCGGATGGAGAAGGCAATGCGGAAAAGGGCAGGGGAATTTTTCAGCATGGCTTAATTTTATCTACTATTTTGGGCATTGTGATGGTGGTGATGTTGTTTTTATTAAAACCGATATTGTACCATTTAGACCAGCCCGAAGAAGTAGTGGCGTTGGCGATTCCGTATTTCGAAATTGTGGCGCTTTCTATGCTTCCATTAATGATTTTTCAGGGATTTAAACAGTTCGCCGACGGTTTGTCTGAAACAAAATATTCCATGTACGCCACGATTATCACCAATATTGTAAATGTGGTTTTAAACTTTGCGTTGATTTATGGTTTTTGGATTTTCCCGAGACTAGAATTGGTTGGCGCCGCTTTGGGAACGTTGATTTCAAGAATTGTGATGGTGGTTTTTCTTTATATGGTTTTAAAGAAAAAGAAAAAATTTGCGGTTTATATGAACCGATTGAAATTTGGGGAACTTAAAAGCAGCATATTTTTAAAAATTACAAAATTGGGTTTACCAACTGCACTGCAAATGCTCTTTGAAGTAGGATTGTTCAGCGCTTCCGTTTTATTGGCAGGCACTTTGGGTGCATTTCCGCAGGCAGCAAACCAAATTGCCATAAAATTGGCATCCACCACATTTATGATTGCCGTGGGAATTGGCGCAGCCGCAACCATTAGAGTCGGTAATCAAAAAGGCTTGGGAAATTATCTGGAATTGCGACGCATCGCATTCTCAAACTTTCTGTTGATTTTGATTATAATGTCTATATTTACTGTTGGATTTATCCTTTTAAAAGATATTTTACCTTGGATGTTTACCGATAATTTGAAAGTGATCGGCATCGCATCCAGTTTATTGGTGATTGCGGGAATTTTTCAATTGTCGGACGGAATGCAGGCAGTGATTTTAGGCGCTTTGCGCGGATTGCAAGATGTAAATGTGCCTTCAATATTGACTTTTGTTGCCTATTGGATTATTGGATTTCCGGTGTGCATTTATTTTAGCAGCGTTGTAAATTTGGGTACCTTTGGCATATGGATTGGCTTATTGACCGCTTTAACAAGTTCGGCAATTATGCTGTTTTTAAGATTTAACTATTTATCAAAAAAATTAATACGAGAAAAATATGAACTTACCTAAATTTTTATTGGGCGACAATACCGATTATTTGGACGCTATTTTTGTGGTGCATACGGAGTTTCCCAGATTTGTGATCAATTTGGTTGATGATGAAATTGAATGGTTTGAAGATTTGGAAGGCGATGACGCCAACGAACTTGCCGAAATGGTTTCGGGCCTAATGGAAGAAGCCACAGCTTTTTACGACCGGGAAATGGAGCGCTATGAAAAGGAATAAATTTGGGTTATTTCTTATTTGTTAAATGTTATTTGTTAGGTTGAATACAAAATCCAACATTCAAAATCCAACATTTTTAATCGTTTTGCTATTTGCTTTTTTTAGCCGATTCCACCAATTCAAGTTTGTCTAAAGTAGTTTTTGTGGTGAAAAAACCATAGTTGATAAAAGCATTTTTCTTTTCTATTTTTTCGATGGTTCCTGTTGAATTTGAACCGATAATTTTCACTCGGTCTTTAATTCTATAAACGTAATCCGATTTTTGTTTTGCTGTGATGATGGCTTCTTTTTGCTGAATTTCCCTAACTTTTACCACTTCAACCATCACTTCTTTTTCCGTAATTTTTAGTTTTTCTTCTTCCTTTTGTTTTTCAACTTTTACTTTTTGTTTTTCAACTTTTGTGACTGGTTTTATGGGGTTTTTCTTTAAAAATTTTCCTTTTTCATTGGCAAGCCAATTGTTAAACTCGGTGGTCAATTCTTTTTTATTGTTTGTCTGAAAATATTTATTGATGAGCTCATTTATTTTTCTTCCATAAGCAAGCATTTTTTGGTTGCTGTCGTATAACTCCTGAAAATTCTCTAATTTTTCCTGAATTTTTTGTTGCTTTTCTGATAAATGATCGGATTGTTTGATGGCTTTCGATTTCTCTAATTCCAGTGTTTCCGATGTTTTTTGCAAGATGTTACGTTCTTGCTGCAGTTTAGAAATTGTTTTGTCGAGCCTTACTTTTTCAACTTTAACGCGTTTTTTAGCTTTGTTGATTAAGCTAAACGGAATGCCGTTTTTTTGCGCAACTTCAAAAGTAAAAGAGCTTCCTGCTTGTCCGATAAACAATTTATACAATGGCTGCAGCGTTTTTTCGTCGAATTGCATATTGGCGTTTACCACATTTTCCAATTCGCTTGCCAAAACTTTTAGGTTTGCGTAATGTGTTGTGATAATTCCAAATGCTTTTTTTTCGTAAAATTCTTCCAAAAATATTTCCGCTAATGCGCCGCCCAATTCAGGATCGCTTCCGGTTCCAAATTCATCGATTAAAAATAAAGTGCGATCGTTGCATTTTCGCAGAAAGGCGCGCATATTTTTTAAGCGGTAACTATAAGTGCTTAGCTGATTTTCAATGGATTGGTTATCACCAATATCAGTCAGTATATTTTCAAAAAAGCAAGTTTCCGAGCGAAAATGAACAGGAATCAGCAAACCGCTTTGCAGCATCACCTGCAGTAAACCGATGGTTTTTAGCGTAATGCTTTTTCCGCCGGCATTTGGTCCGGAGATCACGATAATTTGCTGCTGGGTATTTAATTCCAATGTTTGGGGAAAAGTTTCCAGACCTTTATCCTTATTGTTCAAAAATAAAATAGGGTGGTAGGCGTCTTTTAAAAACACCTTTTTTTCTGAAGTAATTTTAGGCAAACAAGCGTGAACGGTTTTTGCGTATTTTGCTTTTGCGCCAATTACGTCGAGTTTTATGAGGTAATTTTGGTAATCAATTAAATCGGGTGCAAATATTCTGGTTGAATCGGTCAGTTCTTTTAGAATACGGACGATTTCCTGATGCTCATCATACGCCAGGTTTTGCAATTCACGAGCAAATTGCAACGTGGTTTCCGGAGCAATAAATACGATACTTCCGGTTTTTGAAGTGCCCAACAAACTTCCTTTTACTTTTTTTCGATGCATCGCCTGAACCGCCAAAACCCGCTGATTGTCAATCACAGATTCGCGAATTTCATCCAAATAACCTGCGCTGTTGCAATGGTTTAAAGCTTTGTTAAAACTTGCGCCAATTTTTGAACGTATTGCATTTATTTCAACTCGAAGTTGCTTCAATAAGGCGGAAGCATTGTCCTGAACTTCACTAAAAGGCGTAATAATCGCTTTTATGTTTTCTATCAGTTCTTTTTGGATTTCAATTTCTTCAGAAAATTTAAAAAGCGAGGGATAAATCAACTTAAATTTATGGAAAAATTTAAGCAGTTCAAAAATCGTTGTTGCGTTATTTGTTATTTTTAAAAATGAATTGGGTTCAAGATAGCTGTTTTCAATTTTTAACAGGTGAATTTCTTTTTGGATATCATCAAAATAATGGCTCGGAATTCGGTTGTCATTTTCAAGTGACGACAAATATTCGTTCACCTGAAGCAATTCGGGAATCAGTATTTGCTGAGATTTTAATGGCCTAATTTGCAAAGCGGCTTCTTTTCCCAAATCCGAAATACAATAGCCTCCAACTTTTTTTAAAACGGTAAAAAATTCTAAATCTGTTAATGTTTTTTCTGAAATACTGCTCATAAATTACCTTTTTTTTCAAAAGTTTTACAAAAGTAACTATAAATGATTAAAGTATAAAGCTTAAAGGTTAAAGGAAAAAGTTCAAGGAAAAAAGAAATAATCAATTTCACAATTTTTATTAATTTTGAAGCTGAACCAAAAGATTATTTAATGCATTTAAATATTAGCGAAAGTTGGAAGCCGTTATTGCAAACGGAATTTGAAAAGCCTTATTTTGAAGAACTTATAAAATATGTAAAGGAAGAATATGCTGTAAATTCGTGTTTTCCTGCGCCAGATCAAATTTTTGAAGCATTTAATTTGTGTTCATTTGAGGATTTAAAAGTGGTTATTATTGGACAAGATCCTTATCACGGAGAAGGGCAGGCGCACGGACTTTGTTTTTCAGTAAATGAAGGGGTAAAACATCCACCGTCCTTAAAAAACATCTTTAAGGAAATTGAGTCCGATTTGTCAGTTCCTTATCCAGAAAGCGGAAATTTGGCGCGTTGGGCAAAACAGGGCGTTCTTTTACTTAATGCGACTTTAACGGTTAAAGCTAAAAACGCCGGTTCGCATCAAAATAAAGGATGGGAACAATTTACGGATGCTGTAATTTCAATTATTTCAGAAAAAAAGGAACACGTTGTTTTTTTATTATGGGGCGATTATGCCAAAATGAAAGGCAAAAAAATAGATTCAAATAAGCATTGTGTATTAACCAGCGGTCATCCTTCTCCTTTAAGTGCCAACCGCGGGTATTGGTTTGGGAATAAAGATTTTAGTAAAACAAATAACTACTTAAAAAACAGAAATTTACCTATTATAAAATGGTGATTAATATCATATTGTATTTGTGCAATAATTGTTACTTTTACAGAAATAAAATCAAAAAAATGAAAAATAACTTGAAATTTTTTACAATGCTTTTTAGCATACTACTAATGGTTGGATGCAAGGATAAAGGAAACTATTCTAAAATAAATAACGCTGCAACAGCCGCTAAAACAGATGTTCATAAAATTGTAGTAAAGGAAGCTGTGGATGGCGGTAATTATACCTATTTAAATGTTGACGAAAATGGACAAAATTATTGGATGGCCGTTGCAAGTATTCCGGTAATAGTTGGTGATACTTATTATTATGATGGCGGAATGGTAATGAAGGATTTTGAAAGCAAACAATTAAATAAAACATTCGATGAAATTGTTTTTGTTAATACTGTAAGAACCACAGAGGTATTAACAGAAGTTGCAACTGAACCTGAGAATCAGCACGCTGCTGCTCCTGCTGTTATTGAAAATGACCTGAAAATTGAAAAACCAAAAAACGGAACTTCCTTGGCAGAATTATTTATGGCCAAAAAATCATTTTCAGCAAAATCTATTATTGTGAAGGGAAAAGTGGTGAAAGTGAACAACGGCATTATGGATAAAAATTGGGTTCATATTGTTGATGGAACCAAATTTGAAAATGAAAGTGATTTGACCATCACAACAATGGAAACAGTAAATATTGGTGATATTGTCACTTTTAAAGGTGTTGTTGTTTTAGACAAAGATTTTGGGCAAGGCTATGTTTATGATATTTTAATGGAAGAAGCGAAGTTGGTCAAATAATAATTGAATTATTATTGAAATGAGATTGAATAGAAAAAAGTGCCGAAAGGCACTTTTTTCATGAACTAATCAAACTTACTAAGAATGATAATAGAGGTTACAAAGCTCTATTGTGCACTCAAACAACAATTTAGGTGCCAAAAGCAATCACGTTTTGTTAATTTAAAGTTAAAGTGAAAACCCAATTTTCAATCGATTAATTGATAAGTAAAACTTAAAAGCGGAAGATGCTTTTTGCTGAATTATTTAAAGGTAGAGACAATCCAGAAAAATTACGGACTTATTCTAAATGCCTTTGTGCCTTATAAGAAGACCTGACTAATGCGCCACTTTCGACATATTTAAAGCCCATTTTCATGCCAATTTCTTTGTACTTAATAAATTGTTCTGGTCTAATAAATTCAATTACCGGCAAGTGTTTTTTACTCGGTTGTAAATATTGGCCAATGGTTAAAACATCAACTTTGGCATTTGCTAAATCTTGCATGGTTTCCAATACTTCTTCTTCAGTTTCGCCCAAACCAAGCATAATGCCCGATTTTGTTCTGCGTTGGCCTTGATCTTTTATATAGCGTAAAACTTCCAGACTACGGTCATATTTTGCCTGAATTCGCACTTCTCTTGTTAATCTTCTCACAGTTTCTAAATTATGGGAAATAACTTCGGGTGCAACTGCCAAAATTCTGTCGATATTGGTTTTGTTTCCCTGAAAATCGGGAATTAAAGTTTCAAGCGTAGTTTCAGGATTCGCTCTTCGGATGGCATTAATCGTTTCCGCCCAAATAATGGAGCCGCCATCTTTTAAATCATCTCTGTCAACTGATGTGATTACGGCATGTTTAATTTTCATGAGTTTAATGGAACGCGCCACTTTTTCCGGCTCTTCCCAGTCAACAGTTTCGGGTCTGCCAGTTTTTACGCCACAAAATCCGCACGATCTTGTGCAGGTATTTCCTAAAATCATAAATGTGGCCGTGCCTTCTGTCCAGCATTCACCCATATTCGGACAGCTTCCGCTGGTGCAAATGGTGTTTAATTTATATTTATCGACTAAATTTCTTAATTCTGTATATTTTTTTCCAACTGGCAACTTAACGCGCAACCAGGTCGGTTTTTGAATTTTTTCGGGTAATGAAGTTGTTTCTTTTGACATTTTAAATGAGAATTGACTGCAAAAATACAAAGAAATTATAAACTATTCAGATACCAGATACTAAATCCGATTAAAAACAGGATGCCAAACCAACTCAATATTTTAAGCGGTAAATTAGGTCGCCATTCTTTTGGTGTGTGTTTACCGGTGATTAGGATATAATTTATGATGGCAAAAAAGGGTGCCGTTAAAAATGACAGAATTGTGGCGATTTTTATTAAAAAACCCATTTCCGATTGAAAGAAAACTAAGATTGAAATAGTGCCAACCGACAAAAAACTGATCCAAAACCAGTACATATTTTTATAAGACTTTTTTGTAAGCAGATCAAAAGCTTTTGTCATTGCCCTCGGCGATGCATCCAACGTAGTAATTGTTGTACTAAACATGGTGGTAAATGCTGCTGCGGCAATAAAAATATACATTTCCTGCCCTAAATTTTTGGTGTAAAGCGTAATGAGCTGTTCTGAAAATTGAACAGCGCCCGAGCCAAAAGTTTCTCCGGAATTAAACATCACGATTGCTCCCAAGGCCACAAAGAAAACACCAATTACCAAGGTGCTTATAAATCCGATGTTAAAATCGAAAATGGCTTGTTTTGGGGTAAATTCGTTCGTTTTGTCTTTTTGTTTTTCCAAAGCCCAAAGCGATTGCCAAATAGAAACATCGAGTGGGGCAGGCATCCATCCTAAAAAAGCGATTAAAAATCCGACTTCAACAGTTCCTTTCGGAATAATTTGAACAAAGCTTTGTGTATTTGGAGAATTAATGGCCGCCACTATTAAGGCAATAAAAGTGCTTAATATTAAAGTGACCACGATTATTTTCATCAATTTATCAAGTAAATTGTATCGTCCGATAATTAATATGGAAAGACAAATTAAAGTAATGATAATGCTCCAAATTACCGGGTTTGTGGTAATTCCAAATAAATTGGCTGCCAAACCTGCGGTAACGATGGTTACCGCCGCCTGAATGGTGAACATCGTTGCCAGATTTAAAATGAAATAAGAAAGCAGCACGCCTTTTCCCAATCTTTTATAGCCATCGAGCAAACTTTCGCCCGTTGCGGTAGCATATCTTGGGCCGTACTGAAAAAATGGATATTTTACGATATGAATTAAAACCAAGGCCCAAATTAAACCAAAACCAAAGTCGGCTCCGGCTCTTGTAGATTGTACCAAATGTGAAACGCCAATTGCGGCGCCCGCAAATAGCAAGCCCGGACCTAATTTTTTAAGCCAATGCGATTTCTTTGAAATCAACTTTCGGAAGATTTTTTAATAATTTCGGCCAATAATTTTTTAGCCCTCGATAGTTTTATTTTGATGTTACCGATAGGTTCATTTAAAATTTCGGCCATTTCTTTGTAACTCATTTCCCTAAAATAACGCAGATTGATTATTTCCTGATAATGCGGTTTTAATTGCTTCAAATAATTTAGCAATTGCGATACATTTTGATCGATAATCAGCTGATCTTCTGCGGATGGACTTTCATCAAAAATTTTATAGGCTTCAGATTCCTTTTGGTCCATTGAAATGGTTTCGGTGCGTTGTTTTCTTAAATGGTCCAAAAAAATATTTTTTGAAATTGAAATCAGCCAGGTTTTAAAATTATAACTTTCGTTATACAGGTTAATTTTATCAAAGGCTTTTGAAAATGTTTGAATGGTAATATCTTCGGCTTCGTCTTCATCTTCAGTTTTTGCTAATTGAAAACGGTAAACATCACTCCAATAAGTATTTAGCAAAGTATTAAAAGCCTTTTGGTCTTTTTTTCTTGCTTTTTCAATTAAATCAGCGATATCATTGTTTTTTTTTACCAATGTGTGGGTTTTGAAATCTTATTTTTTATAAAGATAAACATTTGTGTCAATATTAAAAATATTTCAAAAAATGGCGTAAACAAAATTAAATCTCTTTCATTTAATTTTTTTGCTGAATAGCCTACAACCAAATATAAAAATAGGAATCGGGTAAAAACCAAAATAGCGACCAACTCCCAATGATAAAGAAAACCAAAAAGGAGGATGGCTAAAATCCAGAAGAACAATTGGGAAACAAAAAACAGCGCCAATAAAAATTTATGTAAAGGTTTGTATAAAGAAGCGGTGGAAATATGTCTTCTTTTTTGGTGAATCCAATCTTTAAAATCCGTTTTTGGCAAAGATTCCGTAAAGCTGTTTTGCGAGCAGGAAATGGCCGTATTTTCTTTTGTTGCCACTTCGTTGATAAACAAATCGTCATCGCCCGATTTAATTTTCATATGATTTATAAAACCGTTTACCTTGAAAAAAGTCGACTTTGTATAGGCCAAGTTGCGGCCAACGCCCATATAAGGAATCCCAATTTTTGCGTAGCTAAAATATTGAATGGCGGTTAACAGACTTTCAAAACGAATGAGCTTGTTGAGCCATGATTTTTTTATTTTTTGATAGGCGCCATATCCTAAAACGATCTGATGTTTGGTATTGAAATTACCTGCCATTTCTGAAATCCAGTTTTCAGAAACAGGAATGCAATCGGCATCCGTAAATAATAAATGTTCATGCGAAGCTGCTTTTATGCCTAAAGTAAGCGCATATTTTTTACTTCCCCAAAATTGTTCATTTGCAGTTACATCCACTATTTTTATGGGTATTGATGATTCTTTTTTAAACTGTTCCATCACTTTTAAGGTGCGATCACGCGAAGAATCATTAATTAAAACCAACTCAAAATTAGGATACTTTTGTTTTAAGAATAGCGGCAAATTTTCAGTCAAGTTTTTAGCCTCATTTTTAGCGCAAATAAGCACAGAAACCGGCAGATTGAAATTAGTTTCAGAAGATTTTTTTTTGGAAAAAGAAAAAGAACCAAAGATAAAAACGTAATAAATAAACTGAATACAAAAAATCGCTATAAAAGCAATAAGTAGATATTCGAGCATCTTTTATTTGTTTTCACATTGATCAGGCAGCCTGCCACAATAGCCGCAAGCTTCACCTTCTTTATTTAAATGTGGATTTTGGCTAGCGCAAGTTCCTGCAAATTTGCCGTCTTTTTTCGCCCAAATTTTGATGGCCAGTCCGGCAATACCTATAGCTAAAAGGCCAATTGTGATTAAAATAAGTTTCATAAAAAAAATATTATGCTGCAAAGATACAGATTTATCATCGATGAATAAATATGGAACTATTTAATTTTAATATTGAATATATCACAACAAAATTAAGGTATAATTACATTCAGTAGGTTTATCAACCTAAAATTTAACGATAATAATTTTTTTTATTGAAAATAATTGCTATATTGTCAATCAATTAATATTTAACATTTTTTAAAATTTATTGTTTAATAACCATCTAAAACTTTAAGAATTATAAAAATTAATTGAATTAATAAATATTAATTGGTTTTTCACAAAAAGACTCGTCCATTTTTTAAATCGACGAGTCTTTGCTTTTATAAAAATCAGTGTTATTTTTTCACCAACTCTTCCTGAACATTGTTCGGCACCAGTTCAAAATTTGAAAATCTGGTGCTAAAACTTCCGCGGCCCTGCGTTATTGAGCGTAAAGTTGTTGAATATTTATACATTTCGGCCAAGGGTGTTTTGGCTTTTATAGTTTGATATTTTCCTTCGCTGTCCATTCCAAGAATTACGGATCTGCGCGACTGTAAATCGGTCATAACGTTGCCCATTAATTCTTCAGGTACTTTAACCGAAAGTTCATGAATAGGTTCCAATAATTTTGGTTTGGCATTTAAAAAGGCTTCTTTAAAAGCGTGTGCTCCTGCAATTTTAAAGGAAATATCATTAGAATCTACGGCGTGCATTCGGCCATCAAAAAGCATCACGCGAACATCTCTGGCGTAAGAACCTGTTAATGGCCCTTCTTCCATAACTTCTAAAATCCCTTTTAAAACTGATGGCAAATAGCGTGCGTCTATAACACCGCCAACAATACAATTATAGAATATTAATTTTCCGCCCCAATCCAGATTTATTTCTTCCTTACCTCTTACGTTAAATCCTTCAGGCTCCGGAATTCCTTCAAACCAAGGTTCAATTTTAATGTGAACTTCTCCAAACTGTCCAGAACCTCCTGATTGTTTTTTATGTTTGTAACTTGTTGTCGCAGATCGTTGTATGGTTTCCCGATACGCAATTTTAGGTTGTTCAAAAACTGCTTTTAGGCCATAAGTGTTTTGCAAAATCCAATCTATTGTGGCCAAATGCAATTCCCCTTGACAGGATAAAATTAGTTGCTTTAATTCCGGTGAATACTTAATAGTAACGGTAGGATCCTGACTATGAATCTTTTTAAGGGCTTCGTTCAGTTTTTCATCATCATTTTTGTCAACAGCCCTCACTGCTTTGGTAATTCTGGCTTCAGGATATACTATTGGTTTTATGGTAATGTTCGAACCTTTTGTTCTTAAAGTATCGTTTGTTTCGGTATATTTAAGTTTTAGGGTGGCTCCAATATCTCCGGCGCTTAATTTCTCAACCAGTTCCCTGTTTTTGCCATCCATAATATAAAGTTGGTTCAGAATTTCAATTTCACCATTTCTGGAATTTTCCAACTTATCGTTTTGTTTAATTTCTCCCGATTTTACTTTGAAGAAACTAATTTGCCCTAAGTTAGGTTCATAAACTGTTTTAAAGATAAAAAGTACAGTAGGGGCATTAACTTTATACTCAACGTTTATTCCTTCTACGCTTTGTTCAGGTTTTAAATCTGCTGCTGATGGAGCAACATTGTCAATAAATCCCATTAAACGGCCAGTTCCCATATCATTTAATGCTGAAATGCAAAATACCGGGAACAATTCATGATTAAGCATTCCTTTTTTAATTCCCTCACGCATTTCATCTTCATTTAAGGTGCCTTTATCAAAATATAACTCCATTAAATTTTCATCATTTTCTGCAGCTTTTTCAATCAATTCATTTTGAAGTTCCGTAGCATATTCGATTTGGTCTTTTGGAATTTCCAGTTTCTCAGGTTTTCCTCCTTGAGGCCCAAATTTGTACATTTTCATTTTGAGCACATCAATAATGCATTGTGCGCCATCAACAATTAGCGGATATTGAATTTTAACCACATTTTTACCCACCAATTCAACAATGCTTTTATAGCTTTCGTCAAAATCGGCGCTAGGATGGTCAATTTGGTTGATTACAAATAAGGTTGGATGCGAAAATCGGTCTATATAATCCCATATAATTTCTGTCCCAACTTCAACGCCATATTGTGCGTTTATCACCATCACAACAGAGTCGGTCACATGCATTGTAGAGGCAATTTCACCTATATAATCATCCAGTCCGGGCGTGTCGATAATATTTATTTTGTAGTTGCGCCATTCGGTATGAAGTGGCGTGGCAAAAATGGAAGTTTCTCTTTCATGTTCTATCGCGTGGTAGTCGGAAATGGTATTTTTGTTTTCAACACTACCACGGCGGCTGACTAATCCGGCTTCAAAGAGCATAGTTTCGGCCAATGTTGTTTTACCACTTTTATGGGCACCAACAAAAGCTACATTTTTAATGTGTTTATCATCGTATATTTTCATAATTCAATGGGTTTTATAAAAAGTTTTATAAAAGTACGAACTTTTTGATACAATAGTATGACGAATGTTAGGGTTTTTTAAAGTGTTTTATTATTAAATTGAGGTTGAAATATTCTTTTTAGATTTTGGGCAACCTATTTTACAGTTCAGCCTAAATAAATGACAATTCAGAAAGTAAAAGTTTTATGCTGCCATAAATCTCGCCAATTTTGACCTGTAAATTAATAGTAACCATAAAATTAAAAAGTATGCAACAAGTAATTTTAGCGATTGCATTATTCATTTCATCAATGATTTTTGCACAAACAGCGACAAACAAACCAGAAGAAGGAATTTCAGTGACAGTTTCCGCAGTAAATGCATTAAGTGACAATGGAACTGTTAAATTCGCCCTTTATGATGAAGAAAATTTCATGAAACAACCTATTGTTTCTAAATCTGCTTCAGTAGAAAACCGGAAAAGCACCGTTTTATTCGAAAATGTTCCCGAAGGTAATTATGCCATTATTTGTTTTCACGATGAAAATGATAACAATCAATTAGATTTTGAAGAAAGTGGCAGGCCAAAAGAAAGTTACGGATTGTCCAATAATAAGATGAATTTCGGTCCACCAGAATTTGAAAGCGCAAAATTTGAAGTGAAAAGCAATGCGCTTATTTTAGAAATTAAATTTTAAATTGCAATTGCAAACAAGTAAAAAGGTTCCAATGAAATTTGATCTGAAATACATCCTAAAAATAGCCGCGATATTAGCACTGGCAATATTTGTAACAGAACGCTTGCTGTTTAATGGCGGATTTAATTTGTCTTTAAATGAATTGTTTATCATTATCAGTATTCATTTTATGTACGCTTTTGTGCTGACAGCGCTTAATGCTTATTTCTTTTATTTTTTGGACAGCAAATTTGATTGGAAAGAAAATACTAAAAAACGATTGATTTTAGGCGCTTCCGGTTCTGTAATAATCACAATGATTGGACTTGCGATATTAAGATTTGTAACGCTGGTGGTTATTTTAGGCAAACCGCTTGAACGCTTTATAAATGATGAAAATGCAGCTTCTTATTATACTTTTGGGCTGGTAATTACCTTAATTGTAAGTTTGGTTTTTCACACCATTTATTTTTAC
>JAVVEF010000040.1:0-23886 GCA_032251275.1 Lutibacter sp. | reverse complement strand
TGGGCTGGTAATTACCTTAATTGTAAGTTTGGTTTTTCACACCATTTATTTTTACAAAGCTTTAAATGAGAAAAAAGTAAAGGAACAGCAAATTGTGGCCAAAACGGAAACAGCCAAATATGAGTCGCTAAAAAGCCAGATTGATCCGCATTTTTTGTTCAACAGTTTAAATGTTTTAACCTCATTGATTGGTGAAAATCCGAAATTGGCTGAAAAATTTACCACCAAACTTTCAAAAGTTTATCGATATGTTTTGGAACGAAAAAATAAGGATTTAATTGAATTGGATGAAGAATTGCATTTTGCCAAAACCTATATGGAATTGCTTAAAATGCGGTTTGAAAATGCAGTATCCTTCGAAATTCCTGAAAAAGCAAGCGATTCAGATTATAAAATTTTGCCGTTATCGTTACAATTGTTATTGGAAAATACCATAAAACACAATGTGGTTTCAGAAGAAAATCCTTTAAAAGTAACCATTAGGGAAGAAAATGGTTATTTGGTGGTTTCAAACAATTTTAATCCGAAAACAATTATGGAAAACGGCACCAAAATAGGATTGAAAAACATTGTAGACCGCTACCAATTAATCACCTTAAAAAAAGTGCTGGTTGAAAAAAACAGCGAAAATTTCATCGTAAAATTGCCATTATTAACCCAAAAAACGAAGACAATGAATACAGAAACTATAGAAAGCAACAAATATGTAAGAGCTGAGGAACGTATGCAGGACATCAAAGAATTTTATGGAGGATTAATTTCCTATTGCATCATAATTCCATTTTTAATTTTTATAAATTTAAAGTATGTGCCACAATTTCATTGGTTTTGGTTTCCAATGTTTGGCTGGGGAATAGGCCTTGTAATTCACGGTTTTAAAGCTTTTAGTTACAATCCGATTCTTGGAAAAGGCTGGGAGGAACGAAAAATCAAGGAATATATGGACAATGAAGACAAGCAGTATTGGGAATAAAAAGTAAAAAGTCAGAAGACCGAAGACCGAAGACAAGTGTTGTAAATACTTTTCTTTTTTCAATCAAACTCCCTTTCCTTAGCAAAGGGTTGGGGATAGGATTAAAATCGTAAATCGTTTATCGTAAATCAAAAATAATAAAAGATGAAAACAGCATATACCGAAGAACAAAAATATATCAGGGCAAAAAAGAATGTTGAAAAAGTTAAAGCGTTTTATATGAGTTTATTTGCCTACTTGGTTGTGATCCCATTTTTGATATTCATAAACCTGAAATTTTCACCCGAATTTCAGTGGTTTTGGTTTCCAATGATTGGTTGGGGAATTGGACTCACATTTCATGCATTGGGTGCTTTCAATCATAATTTATTATTTGGGAAAAATTGGGAAGACAGAAAAATTAGAGAATTTATTGAAAAGGATAAAAATTAATGAGTAAAATCAATATTATGAAAACAGAATACACAGAGGAGCAAAAATATTTACGCGCCAAAAAAAAGGTAAAATCGATCAAAGGATTTTATGTACATTTAATAGTTTACCTTTTGGTAAATGCATTTTTGCTGATTGCAAGAGTTTTATCCGATGGAGGAACAGAAGTGCTTTGGGATTGGCAATCTTATAACACCATTTTATTTTGGGGAATCGGACTCGCATTTCACGCATTTGGCGTATTTGGACTGGATATCATTTTAGGCAAAAACTGGGAAGACCAAAAAATTAAAGAATATATGGATAAAGACAAACGAGAATTTTGGGAATAGAAATTAAGTTAAAGGTTAAAAGTTAAAAGTTTTTTGTTGTAAATACTATTCTAATTTCGAATCAAACTCCCTTTCCTTGAGAAAGGGTTGGGGATAGGATTAAAAGTAAAAAAAATCATAAGTCCAAAATCAAAAATCGTACATCAAAAATACCAGTATCAAAAAAATGAAAGCAGTAATTATTGAAGACGAAAAGCCAGCCGCAAGAAGATTGAGCAGAATGCTCAATGAATTTGGAATTGAGCCCATAGCGATGTTGCATTCGGTGGAAGAATCCATCAATTGGTTTTTAAACAATGAACATCCCGATTTGTTATTTCTCGATATCCAGCTTTCTGACGGATTGTCCTTTGAAATTTTTGAGGAAGTTGAGATTAAAAGTGCCATCATATTTACAACCGCCTATGATGAATATGCCTTAAAAGCATTCAAATTAAACAGTGTGGATTATTTGTTGAAACCAATTGACAACGATGAACTAGAAAATGCCATCAATCAGTTTAAAATGTTACGATCCAACAATTCAAAAGGCGTTTTAAATCTGGAACAAATTCAACAATTGATTGCCCCAATCAAAAAAAATTATAAAACCCGATTTACGGTAAAAATAGGCCCGCATTTAAAAATGATTTCAATCGATGCCATTGAATGTTTTTACAGTGAAAATAAATCGACAAATATTTGTACCAATGACAACAGAACTTACCTTATAGAAGATACACTGGAGCAATTGGAGGAAAAACTGCAGCCGACAACATTTTTCAGGGTAAATCGGCAACATTTCATCAATATCAATGCCATAAAAGACATTATTTCGTATTCAAACAGCCGGTTAAAAGTGGTGCTGAAATCATTCAAGGATTCAGAAATTATTGTGAGTCGCGAGCGTGTTAAAGATTTTAAAACCTGGATTGATAATTGAAAAAGACGGAAGTCAGGAGACCGAAGACCGAAGACCGAAGTCAGCAGTCAGAAGTTCAAATCTTAAATTGTAAATTTTCGGTTGCTGGCGCTAGCGTTTCGCTCGTGTAACAACATTTTTTCTTTGGCAGAAAAATCAAAAAATCGTAAATCAAAAATCGTACATCAAAAATGCATCTCTCGCCCTAGCGGTTGACAACAATTTTGACAAATCGTAAATCGTATATCAAAAATCGTAAATCAAAAATGCCTTTCAATTTAATTTATTATTAATTGCTTCATTTTCTTTTTGTTATAATAAAATAAATTAAGTAAATTTGCACTCCTTTTAACGAGAGCAGATTTTAAAAGGGATGAGAGAAAAAATAATGTAAACCAACTCTTTGCGTTGTTATCGTATAAAAATCTGAATAGCAATAAGATACAAATAATTATCATCAGCAAATATGTCTGAAGAAACAAAAAATACGGAAGAGCAAAATGATGCTCCTGAAGTAAATCAAACAGCGGCGAAAGCCCAAAAAGAAACTCCTGAAGAAGTAGCTGAAACAGTTGAAGCTCCAAAAACTGAAGAAACAGTAGTTGAGGTTCCAAAAGCTGAAAAAGTAACTGAAGAAGCAGTAGTTGAAGCAGTTAAAGCTCCAAAAGAACCAAAAGCTGAAAAAGTTGCTAAAGAAGAAGCAGCAGAAGCAGTTGAAGCTCCAAAAGCAAAAAAAGTAAATCCGGAAGAATTTTTAGCGAATTTTGACTGGCATATGTACGAAGAAGGTATTGAAGCTGTTGACGCTGAAAACTTAAAAGCCTTTGAAGCTGCATTAGATGTCACTCTAGGTATTGTAAGTGAGCGTGAAGTAATTGAAGGGATTGTTATCAGAAAAACAGACCGTGAAGCAATTATTGACATCAATGCAAAATCTGAAGGCGTTATTTCATTAAATGAATTTCGTTACAACCCAAATTTAGCCGTTGGAGACAAGGTTGAGGTTTTGGTTGATAAAAGAGAAGACAATACTGGTCAATTGGTATTATCTCACAAAAAAGCAAGAGTTATTAAAGCTTGGGATCGTGTAAATAATGCACACGAAACAGGTGAAGTAGTTAACGGTTTCGTTAAATGCAGAACTCGTGGCGGTATGATTGTAGATGTTTTTGGAATTGAAGCATTCTTGCCAGGTTCACAAATTGACGTAAAACCAATTAGAGATTACGATCAATATGTTGAAAAAACAATGGAATTCAAAGTGGTGAAAATCAACCATGAATTTAAAAACGTTGTGGTTTCGCATAAAGCACTTATTGAAGCTGATATTGAAATCCAAAAGAAAGAAATTATCGGTAAATTAGAAAAAGGCCAAGTATTGGAAGGTGTTGTTAAAAACATTACTTCATACGGTGTTTTTGTTGATTTAGGTGGTGTTGACGGATTGGTTCATATTACAGATTTATCTTGGTCAAGAATCAATCACCCAAGTGAAGTGGTTGAATTAGACCAAATTTTAAATGTGGTAATTCTTGATTTTGATGATGAAAAAACCAGAATTCAATTAGGATTGAAACAATTAAACAAACATCCTTGGGAAGCGTTAGACGAAAACATTAAAGTTGGTGACACCATTAAAGGTAAAGTAGTTGTACTTGCTGATTATGGAGCGTTTATTGAAGTTTCTAAAGGTGTTGAAGGATTGATACACGTATCTGAAATGTCTTGGTCAACCCATTTACGTTCAGCTCAGGATTTCGTGTCTGTAGGCGATGAAGTGGAAGCTCAAGTATTGACTTTAGACAGGGAAGAAAGAAAAATGTCTTTGGGAATTAAACAATTACATCCAGATCCTTGGACTAATATTGCAGAAAAATACCCTGTAGGTTCAGTGCACACAGGTACAGTTCGAAACTACACAAACTTTGGTGTTTTTGTTGAATTGGAAGAAGGTATTGATGGTTTGGTTTATATTTCTGACCTTTCTTGGACCAAAAAAATTAAACATCCATCAGATTTCGTATCTGTAGGTGATAAATTGGAAGTTCAGGTATTGGAATTGGATGTTGAAGGACGTAAATTAAATTTAGGTCACAAACAAACCAATGAAAATCCTTGGGATGCTCATGAAGAGAAATTTGCAATCGATTCAATTCACGAAGGAACTGTAAAAGATAAAAGCGATAAAGGATTGATAGTTGCATTGGAAGACAATGTAGAAGCATTTGTTCCAAGTCGTTTTATCGTAAAAGAAGATGGATCTAAATTGGCTAAAGGTGATGTTGCTCAATTCAAAGTGATTGAATTCAACAAAGAATTTAGACGAATTGTAGCTTCACATACCTCAATTTTTAAAGCTCAAGAAGAGAAAAATGTAAAAGCAGCACAACAAAAAAGCGTTGATACTGCCGAAAAAACAACTCTTGGAGATATAGGTGGTGATCTTGCCGCATTGAAGAAAAAAATGGAAGGCGGAAAATAATCCGAAATACATTTAAATATTAAAAAGGCTGCATCTAATTTGATGCAGCCTTTTTTGTTTTTTTAAAACTATAAAAATTATCTTTGTTGCACTAAATTTAGCATATGTCATTAATAAAATCAATCTCAGGAATAAGGGGCACCATCGGTGGTCGGGTAAACACAAATTTAACACCAATTGATACCGTAAAATTTGCCGCGGCTTATGGTATGTGGCTTAAAAATCATACAAACAAGAAAGAGCTTACCGTAATTTTGGGCAGAGATGCCCGAATATCGGGAAAAATGGTCAGCAGTTTGGTGGCTAACACGTTGGTTGGTTTGGGCATAAACGTAACAGACATCGGTTTGTCAACAACACCAACAGTTGAATTGGCCGTAATGCTCGATGCGGCTGATGGCGGAATAATTATCACCGCAAGCCATAATCCGAAACAATGGAACGCCCTAAAATTGTTGAATCATAAGGGTGAATTTTTAAATGCTTTGGATGGGGAAGAAGTGTTGGGAATTGCCGAAAATGACGGCTATGTTTTTGCAGAAGTTGATGATTTAGGCAAATACAGAAAGAAAACAAATTATATCAACAAACATATTCAGGAAGTGTTGAATTTAAAATTGGTGGATGTGGAAGCCATAAAAAAAGCCAATTTTAAGGTGGTGCTAGATGCCGTAAATTCTACCGGAGGAATTGCAATTCCGCCTTTATTGGAGAAACTGGGCGTTCAATGTGTTGAATTGTATTGTGAACCAAACGGAGAATTCCCTCACAATCCGGAACCTTTAAAAGAGCATTTAACTGATATTTCAGCATTGGTGGTTAAAGAAAAGGCAGATTTGGGAATTGTGGTTGATCCGGATGTGGACAGGCTTGCGCTTATTTGTGAAGACGGTTCTATGTTTGGCGAAGAATATACCTTGGTTGCCTGTGCGGATTATGTGTTGGGAAAAACCAAAGGAAATACCGTGTCAAATTTATCATCTTCAAGAGCTTTAAGAGATGTAACGCTCAAACATGGTGGCAAGTACCAGGCAAGTGCGGTTGGGGAAGTCAATGTGGTGGAATTAATGAAAGTGACCAATGCCGTGATTGGCGGAGAAGGAAATGGCGGCATTATTTATCCTGAGTCGCATTATGGAAGAGATTCACTGGTTGGTGTTGCGTTATTTCTGTCGCATTTGGCAAATTCAAAAGTTTCCTGCAAACAATTGAGAGACAGCTATCCTGCTTATTTTATGAGCAAAAATAAAATTGAGTTGACGCCAAAAATCAATGTTAATGAAATACTAAGCACCATTGCAGCCACTTATAAAAATGAAGACGTGATTACGGTTGACGGCGTAAAAATTAATTTTGAAACCGAATGGGTGCATTTAAGAAAATCGAATACCGAACCAATTATCAGGATTTATACAGAAAGCACTTCACAACAAAGCGCCGATGATTTGGCAAACAGATTTATTGCTGAAATAAGTCAGTTAGCCAATTAGTTGATTAAAGAATAGAGAATAGAGAATGGAGAATAGAGAATAGAGAAAACAGATTAAAAAAAACAATTAAACAATTACCAATTTAACAGCTCAACGATTCAACGCATCAACAAATTAACAATTTTTAAATCGGTGCTTTGTCTTTGTGCTTAAAGCGTTTATGTGTCCAGAAATAGTATTCTGGCTGGGTGCGGACTTGTTTTTCAACCTTTTCTATAAAAATATCGGTCAATTTATAATCGGGGAATTTTGGCGCTTCATTGGTGATTAAACTAAAGGAAGTTTCATAATAGCCCCGTTTTATTTTTTTTGTTTCAATGTAAACCATATTCATATCAAATCTTTTTGCCAGCATTTCGGCGCCTGTATGAATGGGAACTTTCACGCCAAAAAATTCGCGCCAGTAATATGTTCTGGACAACTGCGGGGACTGATCGCTCAGCAAGCCGTACATCGCCTGAATATTGTTTTTGTGGTTGTGTTTTATTTCAGCAATAATTTTTGACGTCTGGATTAAATGCGTGCCAAATCTCGCCCTCGACTTTATGATTTTTTCATTAAAATAAGGATTTGCCACTTTGGTGAAAGCTGCATATCCTTTATATTTTACAAAAGCATCCAAACTCATAATCCATTCCCAATTGGCGTAATGCGGACCAGTCAGCATAATACTTTTACCTTCCTTATACAATTCTTCAAACAATTCGAGATTGGTGAATTTATATCTTTTAAAAACCTCTTCTTTAGGCACCGTAAAGAATTTGATCATTTCAATAAAAACATCGGCAAAATGATGGTAAAACTTTTTGCTGATTTCAGTGATTTCTGTTTCAGATTTTTCTGGAAAAACAAGTTTTAAATTATTGAAAACAACTTTCTTTCGGTAGCCAATCACATAATAGACCAGCAAATAAACACCATCAGAAATGGCGTATAAAATGCGAAAAGGCAACATAGAAATGAGCCAAATGATCGGATAAACCAATATGTAAACTAAAAAATTCACCATAAGTCTGCAAATATCGCATTAAATATTTAAATATTTTTGGATTGGCGCCTAAACAAAGAAACGGGTTCGGCAATTTTTTATACTTTCGCTGTTTAAAATTTACAAGAATGAATATTGATATTGTACTGTTAATAATAATTGCCGCCAATGTGATGCTTTCCATGAAAGGATTTAGTGACGACCTGTTTTTTGATAAATATAAATTCCAGATTGGATCAGTAATAAGAGGTGAAAAAATCAGGATGCTTTCATCGGCTTTTTTACATGTAGATTATATTCACTTATTTTTAAATATGTATGTTTTATATATTTTTGCCCCTGTAATTATACTAAATTTAGGCGTTATTAAGTTTCTGATCTTGTATTTTGGGAGCCTGATTGCAGGAAATATCTTAACCCTAAGTTACCATAGAAAGGAATTGTATTATACAGCAGTTGGCGCTTCGGGAGCGGTTGCAGGCATTATCTATGCCGCAATTTTATTATACCCCGATATGAAACTGATGATGTTTCCGTTGCCAATTCCTATTCCGGGATATATTTTTGGTATAGGTTATTTGGTGTATTCCATTTACGGAATGAAAAATAAAGTTGGCAATATTGGGCACGCAGCGCATTTGGGAGGTTCTGTTGGCGGTTACGCTTTGATGTTGTTGGTGTATCCCGAAGTATTTTCTCAAAGCACTTCAACAGTTATTTTATTGGGAATTCCAATTGTGCTTTTGTTATTGTTCGGAAAAAGATTTTTATAAAAAAAGCCAAACTTTTGTTTGGCTTTTTTTTGAGCGAGAGACCGGGCTCGAACCGGCGACAGTCAGCTTGGAAGGCTGAAGCTCTACCAACTGAGCTACTCTCGCAAATGCTTGGCAAATATACAATCCTTTTAGATTTCCACAAACGTTTTTTAAGAATTTTTAAACTTTTTTATGTAGTGGTATCCCAATTTTTTATAGCCTTCGTTTTCATAAAATCGGTGTGATGGCTCATTCTCAATATAGGTATTTAATTCAGTGGCTTCATAACCAATACTTTGTGCGTAATTGTGAATCCACTCGAATAATTTTTTCCCCAATCCTTTATTTCTGTGCTTTTTGCCAATCACCACATGATCAGGCTCAACAGTTTTTCCGCAGTAGTGACGCGTCAAAAACCAGAGTCCGCTTATACCAACCAATTCTTCATTTAAAAACACGCCAACACATTCATAATGTTGTGTCGTCATTTCCAGCAGGCGATCTTTTAGTACAATTTCAGGCGTGTTTGTGTTCAATTCCTTCAGCAGTGGCAAAATCTCAACTATTTTATCTTTCTCAATTAATTTAATTTCAAGATGTTCCATATTAATAGTAAATTAGCGTCATTGATGTCAATAGTAGGAAAATAATTTAAGAAAAGGAATTGTTTTCAACATTATGTTAATCATCCAATAAATAAAAAATTTAGCCAAAGCAATGATACAAATTAAAGAAATTTCAGCTGAAGAAACATTTCCAATCCGTTTGGAAGTATTGCGTAAAAACATTCCGCTGCCATTCGAATTCAATGGTGATTTTGATTTAGACACTATTCATTTAGGCGCTTTTAATATTGATACACTGATTGCAGTTTCCAGTTATATGAAAGCGAGTAACAAAAATTTTGAAGGAAATCAATATCAGCTTCGGGGGATGGCTACTTTAACAGAATATCAGGGTTTTGGTGCCGGAAAATTGATGCTACAGAAAGCTGTTTTAATCTTAAAAGAGAAAAATATTGATATTTTATGGTGCAATGCACGTATTGCCGCAGTTGAGTTTTATGAAAAGCAAGGATTTCAGACATTCGGAGAGCGATTCGATATTCAATATGTAGGAGAACATTATGTGATGTGCAAAAAATTATAAAAAAGAGAATTAAAATAGGGGTAAGTCTGATGAAATTTAGAAAGCAACGTCATTTAACATCATTTTATTGTATTTCATTTTATAAATACGACCATTTAATTCATTTCTATTTTTTCTATCGAAAAAATTAGATTAGATTTGTTTTTTACAATTTGTTAGAAATCAATTGCTAGGCTACAAATTAAATATTTTTTTCAAAGTGCACCAAAACAAAATAATGAAAAATGGTTTTATAATTTTATTTTTTTTAGCGTTTACCTCCATCTTACTAGGGCAGGAAGCCGCTGAAATAAATAAATTGAAAAAGGAACTTCAACAAGAATTGGTCGATACTTCAAAAGTGACCATTCATTTAAAAATCGCAAATTTATATTTAAAAGATAAACCAGATTCAACTTTAGTTAATTTAACGAAAGCGCTAAAATTGGCGAAAAAATCTGAATATCAGCTTATGATAGCATGGGTATACAATCGTTTTGGCTATTATAATGAACACATTGGTAACTTTAAAGATGCCATAAAAAATTACCAAGAGGCTTTTTTGATTTATGAAAAACTGAAGGACAAAAAGAGAATGGCCAGGGCGTACAATTCTCTGGGCCTTAATTATTCAGAATTATATGCAGAAGACCGAGCTATTGAAAATTATTTAAAATCCTTGAACCTGCATAAAGAGATTTTGGATGAAGATGGTATCGCATCAAATTACACCAACATAGGCAATCTATATTACAATGAAGAAAATTACGACTTGGCTGAAAAATATTTTAGGGATGCATTGCTTATTTATGAGAAGCTGAACGATAAATATGGTATTTCAAGTTCTTATACCAATATAGCAAATGCGTTGGCAGACAACGGAAAAGTTGAAGAAGGATTGGATTATTATAAAAAATCTATTGCCATTGAACAAGCTTTGGGTGATCAATATGGCATTGCCATCAATTATAACAATATTGGCGATTCCTATATCAATTTAAAAAAATATAATGAGGCTATGCAATTTCTTGAAAAAGCGATGAAAATTGCAGATAGTTTGGGCGAAAGAGATTTGCAGTCCATTGTGCTTTTGAATATTTCTGATGTTGAAAATAAACGAAAAAGGTTTCAGAGTGCGATTTATGCTGCAAGAGAAAGTTATGCAATTGCCGATTTAATAGGCAATTTGGACTATAAGTCGGAAAATTTATTGCAGGCGTCTATAGCTTATGAAGGATTGGGTGACAAGGCTTTGGCATTGGAACGATTGAAACAATATACCGCTATAAAGGATAGCCTGTTGAAAATGGACAGGGTAAAAAAGATTAAATTATTCAATACTTTAAACGAATTAGAAAAATCGCAGTACACCATAACAGATTTATCAAAAACAAGTGAAAAGGCACAATTAAATTACGAAAAGGAAAAAAAATACACCCATTTTTTAATTATTGCAGTCGTTATTTTTGCCTTTTTGCTAATCTTATTGATTCAACAAAACGCGTCAAAGAAAAAGGCTTTTAATTTGCTTGAGTTTAAAAATTATCAGGTGCATAAAATGAAAGATGAAATAGATGAGCAAAGCGATAAGTTAAAACAATTGAATAGCACCAAAGATAAATTTTTCTCCATCATTGCGCACGATTTAAAAAACCCGTTCAATTCAATTGCTGGTTTTACAGATTTGATGATTGAAAATAATGAAATTTACGATGCCGCAAAACGATTGAAATTTTTAAAAATAATTAAGGGTTCAACCGCGAAAGTTTCCAGTTTGCTGGATAACCTGCTGATATGGGCCAGTTCCCAATCTGGTAATTTAAAATTCAATCCGAATAATATAAATTTGGCGCATCAAGTTGCTGGCGTAATTTCATTTTTGGAAATTCAGGCGATTAATAAAGACATTTCGATTTTAAATAAGGTAGAAAAAAATGTTCACGTAAAAGCGGATGAGAATATGTTGGATACCATTCTTAGAAATATTATCTCAAATGCCATAAAATTCACCCAGCCAAAAGGAGAAATACAAATTTATTCATCTTTAAAAAATGATTTTGTTGAAATTACCATAAAAGACAATGGTGTTGGGATGACAGATGCTGAAATGGCGTCCATTTTCAGCGTAAACGAAATTAACTCAAATTTGGGAACATCAAATGAACAAGGCTCGGGTTTGGGATTGATTTTATGCAAAGATTTTGTGGAAAGCCACGGCGGTAAAATTTGGGTGGAAAGTGTGGTTGATGAAGGCAGCGAATTTAAATTTACCTTGCCGGTTTGGAAAGACTAAGCTGATAAAAAATAATTAATTATTTTTAACTATTATGCACTCAAGTGTTTTGCTTAAACGTTAATTCACCTAAAATCAGGCTGTAAACATAGTTTGATTATAATCAATTAATTAATCAAGTACTCTGTTTTTGTTAAAAAAATATTTTTTTATCGCCAACCAACTTTTTGTTGTAAAATTAATGAATAATTTATAGGATAATCAGTAGCGTTCACGAATCTTTAATAATCAATTAATTAAAATTATTTTGAAATATATCATGATGAAAAAATTAAAAGCATTTGTTTTAGTATTCTTATTTTTTACATCTACAATCTTTTTTGCCCAACAAAAGGAAGCATTTATTGATAATGTAATAAAGGAGACTTATGAAAATTCTCAATTGGAGCAACTTGGGTACGAACTTTTAGATGAAATTGGTCCACGATTGGTGGGCTCTACAAAAATGAAAACTGCACACGATTGGGCGGTAACAAAATTTAATCAGTTAAATTCCTCGAGGCTCTGCCTCGAGGTTAGAGAGGAAAGTTTGAAAACCTAAGGTTTTCATAAAACTAAAAATTTACTTTCTTCCGATAGATACCTCGATGGCTCTGCCTCGAGGTAATTCATTGATTGGGGCATTACAGCTTCAAATCAGCAATATGGCGTATGGCGCGGTTGGGACCGTGGTATTTCACATATTGATTTGCTGGAACCTCGCATAAAATCATTGGAAGGAACGCAATTGGCCTGGAGTGCCGCTACGCCTAAAAACGGAGTGATCGCCGAAGCAATTACACTTCCTGGCAATATTCAGGATTCATTGAGTTTTGCGAAATGGCTGCCTTCCGTAAAAGGAAAATTTGTGTTGGTTTCAATACCTCAAAAAACGGGAAGACCGGACTATAATTGGGAAGAATTTGCAACCCCGGAATCTTTCGAAAAAATGAAGGCAGACAGAACTTTGCAAACAACTGCTTGGAATAAAAACCTAAACAATAGCGGTTACAACAGCAGAACGCTCGATGAAGCCCTTGAAAAAGCTGGTGCTGTTGGCATTGTTCAATCCAATTGGTCGAAAGGTTTTGGCGTAAATAAAATATTTGGGGCTCGCGTAAAAAAAATTCCTGTAGTAGATATATCACTGGAAGATTACGGTTTGCTTTACCGACTTGCAGAAAACAGCAAAAAGCCAAAGATAAAAGTTGTGGCAGCTTCCAAAGAACTGGGAATTATGCCAACTTTTAATACCATTGCACGCATAGAAGGAACTGAAAAACCGGAAGAATATATCATTCTTTCTGCCCATTTCGATTCTTGGGATGGCGGGAACGGAGCAACAGACAATGGTACAGGAACCATTACTATGATGGAAGTGGCGCGCATCCTGAAAAAATATTATCCCAACCCAAAAAGAACCATTATTGTGGGTTTGTGGGGAAGTGAAGAGCAAGGTTTAAATGGCTCAAGATCATTTGTTCACGACAATCCGGCTATCGTAGAAAATATACAGGCAGTTTTTAATCAGGATAACGGAACGGGTAGGGTATCGAGCATCAACGGACAAGGATTTTTGCATTCCTATGATTTTTTGGGTCGTTGGTTGCGGGATGTTCCCGAAAACATTCGCAAATATATAACAACTACGTATCCAGGATTGCCTTCAGGCGGCGGATCCGATCATTCATCTTTTGTTTCCCAAAGTGCGCCGGCTTTTATGATGAGCTCGCTAAATTGGTCTTATTATAATTACACTTGGCATACCAACAAAGATACTTATGATAAAATTGTGTTTGATGAATTGAAAAATAATGTGGCACTTATTGCAATAATGACTTATATGGCCAGCGAAGATCCGGGGAAAACTTCAAGAGAAAAGATTGTTTTGCCGATAAATTCAAGAACCGGAGAACAAATGGAATGGCCAACACCAAAAGACGGAAACAGGCGAGGAGGATTTGATTAAATAGGATTTGTTTAATCGATTTGAGGTTTTATTTTCAAAAAAATGACAGCCATTTACTGACTGTCATTTTTCACATTAACTAACCAAAAAGGGTTTTATTCTTTTGCTTCTTGCATTTCTTCAGTTTTTGCACCCATTCTGTTGAATGTTAACATTGGCGCAAATTTTAATTTTAAAGCAGCGATTTTTCTGTTGTCAGTTGAAGAAAGTCCTTCATTTTCAACAGTATTTTTTCTGCTGTCAAGTGCTTCATACAATAATTTAATTTCATCCCAGTCTTCACGAGAATAATTGTCTTTATTAGCATCAGCAGCGCTAACGAATTGTTCATAAACTGCAAGAATATTGTCTTTGTTTACCCAATCAAAATTCATATCAGCACCAATTTTACCTTCTCCAAACAACGCATTTCTTAAGGCTTGTTTTGAATTTGCAGCCAATTCAGCTTGCATATCAGCTTCAATTTGTGCTTTTAAAGCTTCAAATTTTACTTTACTTGCTTCAATTCTTGCTTGTGCAGCTTCTCTTTCTTTTAAATTGTCTAAAGCCAATTCAGCTTCTGAAACTCTTATTAAATAAGAATCGTTAATTGTTTGCCAGTTTGCTTTAACTTCTGTAGCTTCAATATTTCCTATTGAATCAACATATACTACATAAGTATCTACTGATTTCTCAGCGGCTGTTACTTTTTCATCTTTACAAGATGTGAATGCTAAGGAGAGGATTGCAGCTCCTAAAAATAAATTTCTTTTGTTCATTTTAGTTTATTTTATTAATTGATAATGATTTATTTAACGGGACAAATTTATGGGCTTATGAAGGTTTAAGTGTTACACAATTAAATAAATAACTTACAGAATTCATACATTTTACAGTTGAAAATTTTGTTAAGAACCGTCAATTTCGGGAATTTAATGCCGGTTTAATCGTTAAAATATTGCTGTTTGAAGTTTTTTTTAAAGCTATATTTTAATGATATTTTTAAATTAAATGGAATAAAAAATCCATCAATTAGATGGATTTTTGTGATGAAATATTTTACATATCCTGTAAGTCTGTGTTCATTTTAAAATGCGTTGGCTTTTATGTTAGGCTATTATTCCCGTGCCGTCAGAAAGTTCTACAAAATATAGCGAACAATCTTTGTTAAATTTATTTTTATACGCTTCAGAAACAGTTTTTTTGAATGATGCTGTAGCTGTTTTTGCGATTAAATTGATGGTGCAGCCTCCAAAACCGCCGCCCATCATTCTGGCGCCTAAAACGTGTCCGTTTAATTTTGCCTGTTCCACCAAAAAATCCAATTCTTCGCAACTTACTTTATATTGATGCTGCAATCCGTTGTGTGACGCGTAAATGAGTTTTCCCAATGTTTCTAAATCACCTGCTTCTATGGCTTTGGAAGCTTTTATCACCCTGTCATTTTCCTGAATCACATACAATGCTTTTTGATAGTTTTTAGGCGTGATACTTTCTTTAATGGTTTCCAGATCAAATTCTGTAGCGTCTCTTAATGCTTTTACCTTTAACATGCCGGCAATCGATTCGCAAACCGAGCGGCGGTCGTTATAGGCGCTGTCCGACAAGCTGTGCTTTACATTGGTGTTGATCAGTAAAAGTTCGTGGTCTTTAAAATTTATTTCAAAAGGTTTCGATTTTATGGTTCTGCAGTCCAACAGCAACGCATTGTTTTTAATGCCGAACATACTGGCATATTGGTCCATAATACCGCATTTTACGCCCACATAATTATGCTCTGCTTTCTGCGATATTAAAATCATTTCTTCCTTAGAAAGGCCTAAATTGAAAATTTCATTTAATCCAAACACCACGCTGTTTTCCAACGCTGCTGAAGATGACATTCCAGCGCCTCCGGGAATATCTCCACCAAAAGCGATGTTAAAATTGTCAATGATTTTACTTCTGTTCTGAATTTCTGCCACAACGCCTAAAATGTAGTTTTGCCAGCTTCCCTGCGGATAAGGTTTTAAGTTATTGACGGAAAACTCAATAATTTCTTCTTTGTCAACGGCGTAAGCGGTTGAAATTCCCGAATTGCTTTTTGCAATTGCTGCCACAATGCCTTTATCAACCGCTGCCGGAAAAACAAAACCATCGTTATAATCGGTGTGTTCACCAATAATATTGATTCTTCCCGGTGAAAAAATCATAACAGGTTCGTCTTGAAATTTAGCGATAAAGTGTGTTTTTATGTTTGATACTAGTGCTGTATTCATTTTTAAATGATTTTTAGATTCCATTGAATATGATAGGAATCGTTCGATTTTAATGTTTTTAAACCCACACCATTGTTGAAGCTGTCGGAAATTCCGGTAGTTGGCTCAATGGCGATGGCGTTTGGATGCGATGGCGTATATAATTGTAAAAAGCTGTCTTTTTCAGATGATTTTAATGCGAAACTATAAAGAGGCGTTTCAAAACCTATTTCGTTGGAGTCCAAAGTAAAACAATCATCCAAAGATTTGTCTTCAATAAAAAATGGGTCATCAATTACGTTTTTATCAATTCTCTGGGTGATATTTCTTTCGTCAAAAACACATTTTTGATGGCTTTTAAAATGAACAGCACTTTTAGATAAATCATCGCTGATAAAATAAGGATGCCAGCCAATGGTAAAAGGGAATGTTTTGGTGTCGGTATTTTTTACAGTGATATTTAAGTCGAGGCTGTCTTTGGTTAAAATATACATTAAATCAATAGTGTAGGTAAATGGAAAACCTTTATAATGCATTAATTCTTCAAACCTCAGCAAAACTTCAGCTTTTTCCGGCGTGGATTTTTGGTTGATGATTTCAAATGTTTTGTTGTAAACCAACCCATGAAGCGCATTGTTTTCTTCTTTTTGATTTATATCCAATTGGTACGTTTTGTGGTCAAAAACATAGCTTCCATCTGCAATTCTGTTTGCAAACGGAAACAAGATAGCAGAAGCATACGTATTATTGTAAGTTAAAGGATGCAAATCTTTTATAAGATGGTGATTTGAAAGTATGAGTTCTTGTAAACTTCCGCCCAAGTTCAAGTGGATTTTGGCATAAGATGCTTTGCTTGAATCTTCAATTTCGATGAAGTTTAACCTATTTATTAAATCTTTGGTATGTTTTATCTGATACAAGGTTTCTATTTTTAATAATGAATGTGCGTGTTTTTAAAAATGGATTATTTTATGAAGCTCAAATATAAAAACATAAATCGACTTAAAATAGTGTAAATAACCCAACCTTTCAATAGCTATATGATTATTTGAGATAAGGATGTTCAGATTTGATTTAATTTAGGATTCTTTTCAGCCCAAGAAATATAAGGCACAATTAATTTGAAGATTATGGCCGTTAGTTTTATATTTGTGTGAAATTAAAGGCAAAATATTGTCTGCTTACCACCATTATTTATGAAATTTAAACAGCTAATTTATATCCTCCTTGCTGCAGGTTTGGTGGCATTGGTCACTTACAGGATTATCGACAATAAAAAAGAAAACAGCCAGGGAAACAAAAAGGGCGGAAGCCAGTCAGCTATTACAGTGGATGGAATGGTATTAAAATCCCAGGAATTTTCGGAAAACCTGTCCCTATCGGGCTCTTTGGAAGCCAATGAACAATTGGAATTGAGAAGCGAAATATCCGGAATTGTCGAAAAAATTAATTTTAAGGAAGGAAGCAAGGTTTCAAAAGGGCAGGTGCTGTTTCAGGTCAACGATCTGGAGTTACGTGCGCAATTGGCCAAAGTGCAGACGGCTCAAAAACTGGCTTCCGAAAATGCACGCAGGGCAAAACTGCTGTTGGAAAAAGAAGCGATCAGTCAGGAAGAATATGACATTGCTGATGCCGATTTTCAATTTGCACGTGCCGAATCACAATTGGTTGCCGCACAACTGTCAAAGGCAACCGTACGTGCACCTTTTTCAGAAAAATTGGCTTGCGCTATATTTCGCAGGGAAGCTATGTAACCCCATCTACGCCCATTGCGAGTTTGGTGAACACCGATCAGTTAAAGATTACGTTCTCCATTCCCGAAAAATATTCATCGCAAGTAAAGCTTGGAGACAACATCACTTTTACAACCTCAAATTCAAAAGAGCAACAAACTGCCGCCATTTATGCCATAGAGCCTGAAGTGGATATTGCCACCCGTACCTTAAAAATGCGTGCCATTGCCGACAATAAAGAAGGAAAATTAATTCCCGGAACTTTTGCCAATGTGCTCTTGCCGCTGGAAACTGTCAATGATGCGCTATTGGTTCCTACCGAATCCCTGATTCCTATCCAAAATGGTAAAAAGATTTTTGTTTCTGAAGGCGGACTTGCCAAAGAAATCATTGTGGAAACCGGTGCCCGTACCGAAAACTCCGTTATTGTTTTAGCGGGATTAAAGGCTGGCGATACTATCTTGACATCAGGGGTGATGATGCTAAAAAATGGCTCACCCGTTAAAGTCAATCTCATTCAACCGGCATCAAATTCCAAATCGTAATGAGTTTATCAACCTTAAGCATCAAACGCCCGGTAATGACCATTGTAATGAATATTGCCATCGTACTATTTGGCATTATTGGTTTCACCTATCTTGGCGTGCGGGAATTTCCATCCATTGATCCGGCACAGATATCCGTGCGTACCAACTATACCGGTGCCAATGCTGATATTATTGAATCGCAGATTACAGAACCTTTGGAAAAAGCGATTAATTCCATTGATGGGATACGAAATATCACTTCTTCCAGCAACCAGGGTTCTAGCAATATCAACATAGAATTTAATCTGGATAAAAATCTGGAAGAAGCCGCAAATGATGTCCGCGATAAAGTGTCGCAGGCGGTGCGAAGCCTTCCGCAGGATATTGATGCTCCGCCGGTAGTTTCAAAGGCTGATGCCGATTCGCAACCCATCATTTCCATGACCGTGCAAAGTGATGTAAAGAATGTGCTGGAACTTTCGGATTATGCCGATAATGTGATTGCGCCGCGTTTACAAACAATTCCGGGAGTGAGCAATGTTCGGATTTGGGGACAACGAAAATATGCGATGCGACTGTGGATAGATCCTTTAAAACTGGCTTCTTACGGTGCCACGGTGAGTGATGTTAGGGCAGCGTTGGCTTCGCAGAATGTGGAGCTTCCATCGGGAAAATTAACCGGTGCCAATACAGAATTGGCCGTTAAAACCATCGGAAATCTTTCCACCGAAGAAGAATTCAACAATATCATCATCAGGGCCGACGGGGAGAAGGTGATTCGCTTAAGCGATATCGGAAAAGCCTCTTTGGAAGCAGAAAATCTGGAAACCAAATTAAGCGATTCGGGTCAGCCAATGGTCGCGATGGTGATTATTCCGCAGCCGGGCAGCAATTATTTGGATATTGCCGATGCATTTTACGAGCAGTATGAACAATTGCAAAAAGATTTACCTAAAGATTTCAAGCTAAACATCGCTATCGACAATACTGTTTTTGTGAAGAAAGCCATCATAGAAGTTGTGGAAACGCTGGCCATATCCATCATTTTGGTGATTTTGGTGATTTACCTGTTTTTCAGAAACTGGTCCATTGCCTTGCGGCCGCTGATTGATATTCCTGTTTCCCTGATTGCCACCTTTTTTGTAATGTGGCTGTTCGGTTTCTCCATCAATGTGCTCACGTTGCTTGCCATTGTTTTGGCAACAGGGCTGGTGGTGGATGACGGTATTGTGGTGACCGAAAATATTTTCAAAAAAGTGGAACAGGGAATGAATCCCATTGAAGCCTCAATAAAGGGCTCTAACGAGATCTTTTTTGCGGTAATTTCCATTTCGGTAACCCTTGCGGCGGTATTTCTTCCGGTAATTTTTCTTGAAGGATTTGTGGGCAGGCTGTTCCGTGAATTTGGTGTGGTACTGGCTTCCGCAGTGTTGATATCCGCTTTTGTGGCATTGACCTTAACACCGATGCTGAACGCTTATCTGATGCGTCCGGGAAAACAGGAAAGATCGAAATTTTACAATTTTACGGAGAAGTATTTTGTAAAAATGAACACGTCTTATGCCGAATCACTTCGTGCTTTTATGGATAAGAAATGGTTGAGTTTTCCAATTCTCGTAGCCTGTTTAATTATCATTGGTGTATTTTTTAGCCTGCTGAAAAAGGAAACAGCGCCTTATGACGATCGAAGTTATATCAGCTTAAGTGTGACGGCACCGGAAGGATCTTCTTACGATTATATGGATGCCTTTATGAACGAGCTTACCGAATTGATTAACGATTCCATTCCCGAAAAGAAAGTGAGTCTTATTGTTACTTCTCCGGGTTTTGGTTCATCATCCGTTAACAGTGGATTTGCCCGTATTGCCCTTGTGGAGCCTGGTGAAAGGGAGCGCACACAACATGAAATTGCCACTGATTTGACCAAGTGGACAAAGCAATATCCAAATGCCCGTGTTAACGTGTCGGAATCACCTACCATTTCTGTAAACCGCAGAGGCGGAATGCCAATTCAATACATTATTCAGGCGCCGAATTTTAAACAATTGGAGGAAAAGATTCCTGAATTTATGGAAGAAGCGGAAAACGATCCTACTTTTTCCAATACCGATTTAAACCTGAAATTTAACAAACCCGAAATTTATGTCACCATCAACCGTGAAAAAGCCGAAAGTCTAGGCGTTTCTGTGCTTGATGTGGCGCAAACCCTGCAGCTTTCTTTAAGCGGACAGCGTTTCGGTTATTTTTTGATGAACGGAAAGCAATACCAGGTGATGGGACAATTTGATAAAAAAGACCGTGCTGCCCCAATGGATTTGACTTCTATGTTCGTAAGAAATAATGACGGATTGCTCATACAACTCGACAATCTGGTGACTACTGAGGAACAAAGCAGTCCGCCGCAATTATACCACAACAACCGGTATATGAGTGCCACGGTATCGGCCAGTCTGGCGCCCGGAATGAGCATTAGTGACGGGATAGATGCTATGGAACGCATCAAGGAAAAAGTGCTTGGTGAGAATTTCACCACCGATCTTGGCGGGGAATCGAGGGATTTTGTGGAAAGCAGTTCCAATACGATGTTCGCATTTGGCTTGGCTTTATTGCTTATTTTCCTGATTCTTGCCGCACAGTTTGAAAGTTTTATTGATCCGTTTATCATCATCCTAACTGTTCCAATGGCAGTTGCCGGCGCCTTGTTTTCTCTTTGGCTGTTTGGGCAGACCTGGAATATTTTTAGTCAGATTGGTACGGTGATGCTCATAGGGCTGGTAACCAAAAACGGAATTCTGATTGTGGAATTTGCCAACCAGCTTCGCGAACGGGGATTGCCAAAACGTGAGGCTATTCTTCAGGCTTCTGAGACAAGATTAAGACCAATTCTTATGACAAGTCTTACCATCGCCTTGGGCGCGTTGCCAATTGCCATTGCACTTGGCGCCGCTTCCACAAGCCGGATAGGGATGGGTGTTGTAATTATTGGGGGCACTATGTTTTCACTTGTACTGACCTTATTTATAATTCCTGCGATGTACCTGATGTGGTCAAGGGAAAAGCAACACCGTCCGGAATTTGACAAACCTGAAATCTTATTAAATGAATAATAATATACTAACTTTTTTTGTGCTATTTTTAGTCGTTTCAGCAGCCCAGTCACAGGAATTGCTGACGGTGGAAGCTGCAGTGAAAATCGCCTTAGAAAACAATTACCAGATAAGGATTGCAGCCAATGAGCTGAAAATTGACAAAACCGGTGTAAGTGCAGGAAATGCAGGAATGCTTCCAACGTTGGGCGCGACCTTAAACAACAATAACAGCATCCAAAACAGTTTACAAACCCGTGCCGACGGAAATACCGTTGAACTTGATAATGCCAAAAATAACAGCCTTAATTATGGGGTGGTAATGGATTGGACGCTATTCGACGGTTTCAAAATGTTTGCGCGCTACGACCAATTGAAAGAACAGGAAAAATTGGGCGATGCCCAATTAAAACAAGCGGTAATCACCAAAGTAAGCGATGTGATGATCGGTTATTATGACTTGGTGCAGCAGCAACAGCAACTTGCGGCATTGGACAGCACGCTTGTTATTTCTGAACAAAGATTAAATCTTGCCAATAACCGCTTTACCATTGGCAAAGCTTCCAAACTTCAAGTATTGAATGCCAAAGTGGATTTAAATACAGATATGACTACCATCCTTCGGCAAAAGGAATTGTTTGCGAATACAAAGATTCGGCTGAATGAAATATTGGCGCGCGACACCAAAATCGATTTTAGCGTCATCAATGAAATAACTTTAGAAGAACAACTTTTTTTGCCAGAACTTGAAGCTTTGGCGCAAAAACAAAACCCGCTGTTGCAGGCACAAATCATTAATAACAATATTGCCCGTTTACAGCTAAAACAGGTGAGGGCAGGGCGCTATCCAACCATAACCGCCAGTACAGGATACGTTTTTAGCGAATCGGAATCGAGTCTGGGTTTTACCACCAGCAACAACTCGCAGGGATGGAACTACGGATTTAGTGCCAGACTCAATATTTTTGACGGGTTTACACAAAATCAGCAGGAAAAAATTGCCAAAATCCAACTTGAAAATACAGATTTAGAAATTGAACAGCAAAAGCAGACTTTAGTGTCACAACTGGGCACGGCGTATCAAACCTATTTGACAAATATCCGGCTTATTGAACTTGAAAGAAGCAATGCTGTTATCGCGAAGGAAAATCTAGAAATCACGATGGAAAAATTCAGAATCGGCACCATTCCAACCATCGAATTCCGTACTGCGCAGCTCAATTATATCAATGCGATTGTGCGTTACAGTAACGCCAAATTCCAGGCAAAACTGTCGGAAATCAGCTTAAAGGAATTTGCGGGAAATTTAATGTTTTAATTAATAATTATTGGCCGTTTAACTTTCGATAAAAATGGTTAAAACCATTCATTAATGCAATTTCCAACGATATTTCATAGCCTAAGGATTACAAACTGAGGGCTATATTGTTTTAGGTAAAAATGCTATCTCAGCACAATTTTCATAAATAATTCATAATTCATAGCGGATGTTTTGGTAATTGAAATATATTTGGTGTAAATTTACATCAAAAGCGAACCTTATGGCACGACAAAGTATTTCACTGACACAACCAAATGATGAATGGTTAAAAACACAAGTAGAAAATAATGAATATTCCAGTAAGAGTGAACTTGTAAATGATTTAATAAGACAAGCAAGAAAGCAACAACGACAAATTGATTGGATAAGTTCTAAACTGGAAAGCGCTGAAAGTAGCGGATTTACAAAAGACAGTAAAGAACAAATTTTGGCAATATCAAAGACCTTGCTTAAGGATGAAATATAAATTAAGCAACTTAGCAATAGAGGATTTAATTAGAATTCATCATTACGGAGTTAAGAAATTTGGAATGGCGCAAGCTGACAAATATTTCAACACATTTTTTGAGCATTTTGAAATTATAGCACAACGGCCCTATTCATTTGAATCAGTTGATTTTATTAAAGCGGGATATAGACGTTGTGTTTGTGGGGCTGATAGCATTTATTTCAAAGTTAATAATGATATTATCGAGATTATGACGATCATAGGAAGACAAGATTTAAACAATATAATTTAGTCAGATAAATTACGGTATAGCCAACGATTTAAATCTTAAATCGTTGGCTCAACAAATTAAACGCTTCTGCTGCCTTCTTTATAGGTGGTAATACCAATTTTTAACCAACGCTTTAACACTACCGAAGGCTGAAAATTTAAATGGTATTTTTGAATATTCCTTTTAACGCTCAGGTTTTTGGGATCCGGATCGGCTTTGCACTTAAAACCCACTTTAAATTTTCCGATATTTTCCAAATCCACAATTTTGCCGTCATTCAAATGAAATTGCAGTTTGGGACCTAACGCCTGCAGCACAAATTTCACGTCCAACGCGCTCAAACCGCATTCATTGCCAATTTGATAGCTAATGTCATCAAGCGTTACCACACCTGTGTTTACGGCCTGCATAATGTATGTGGGTGCCTTGTTGTTGGCAATGGTATTGCTTCGTTTGGTAATTCGGTATCTTATGGGCATAGCAATTGTTTTTTATAAATTGTTAATAACTAAAGTTTCGGAGTTGATAACTACCTAAAAATCAGGTATTATTTTATAAAAAA
>JAVVEF010000039.1:0-24072 GCA_032251275.1 Lutibacter sp. | reverse complement strand
CTTTTTTCATGGAGGTCTTGATCTTTATCCACACAAATAATGGTAGAACCGAAAATATAAATCCTTTTAAAAAATCATAATCAATCGTCAAGTACGGCTCGTTTGTAATAAATTTTGTGGTTTGATTGCTGGAAATATAGGTTCCGATGTTTTGTTTAAATCCAAGTTCAATCGTAGGGAATTTGTCAAACAATGTTTTTACCGAAAGGTCATAACCTATAATATTGTTTTTGTTGGTTACAAAATCGTTGTTTATTTTTTGCAAATAGCTTGACGTTGAAGCATTGGTTTTTAAACCATATTTTAGGTTCTTGACTTTTTTGTCAATATTCAAATTAAAACTCCAGCGCTCTTCCGGATTGTTAACCATTTCGGGAGAAATGTATTGATTGGTTTCTTCAAATTGAACGGCGTTTTGAATTCCTTTTACTTTTTTTGTATAATTAACACTGCTAAAAAGCATTAAGCCTCTGTACATGCTAAATCGGCTGAAATATGCTCTTGCGGTATGAGACAATTCATTTTCCAAATCTTCATTTCCCTTATAAACGGAATTGTAGGATTGCAAATAAAAACGATTTGCCAATTTTGAAGCATCTGAAAATGTACTTTTCAATTGATAATTAAATTGTAGTTTTTTTGAGCTGCTGAATTCAATTTTAGCCAAGAAATCAGGTAACAGTATCGCTTTATGTTTATTAAGTTTGGTTTCTTGATTTACAGACCAATTGTAGCTGTGAAAAAAAGCACCTTGCTTAAATTCAAAAATTCCGGTTTTAAATTTATAATGCACGCCAACAAACATATCATTCAACTTAAAATCTAATGCATTTCCAAAACCGGCGGATGAAAAATTATTTGATGTTCTGTTTTCTAATTGCTGGCTGTTATCCGTATAAAAATAATCAGCGATGTATTTATTTCCGATGGTGGTATAAATATGGTTGAAATTATTTAGTACCCAATAATGCTTCAATATTGCATTGAGATTGGTATTTTCAGTTTCCTTCAATTGGTTTATTAAGTAATTTTCTGAAACTTCAACAGGTATTAATCCCAGTAAAATTGGCTGGTTTGTTTGCCAAAGCGTTGTTGGATTGTTTTTGTCAAAAGTTACATCGGCACCGAAAGAAAAAGTGTGCTTTCGAGATAATTTTTTATGCCATTCCACATTTTGATTTAGATACGTTGCGATGGCATTGTTGGCTGAAAAGATATTTTTTTGGTCGTTGTCAATACTTGAAATGATGCTGTTGGTTTTAAAATTGTCTGTTTTTTTATACTGGGTTTTAAAATACCATTGATCATTAACCGTTGGTGAATATTCAACATTAAATTTGGCAATACCCAAAATATTTCTGGTATTGGACTTTTGCGTTTTTTCTTCCGTAAAAGTAGCGTATTGATTGTTGGATTCAATAAAAGTCTCGTTTTTTGAATGTGAAAAAATGGCGTATCCTGAAATATCTAATTTTTTATTGACAGCTCTTGTAATATTCAACGCACCAAATTTGTTGTTGCTGCTTGTTACATCCTGTGTTTCCAAGAATTGCGCAAAATTACTGCCGGAAGTATTGTAAATGGAACCATCGCCCTTTAAAATGGCGCTAACGCCTCCCTGAAAACTTAAATAATCTTTAAAAGTAAAGGTTTTTTCGCCGGTATTGTTCAAATTGCCAATAAAATTTACATTTGTTTTTGGGCTGTAATAAAACAAGTTGCTGTGTGTTCTGTAAAAGTCTTTATTTCCTTTCCCAGCTTCAATATCCCCAAAAGCAAATTGCTTCTTGTCTTTTTTCAGCAATATGTTCATCGCCATTTCATCAGAGTCCGACACATTTTTTAAAAAGGAGATTTCACTGTAATTGTCTATCACCTGCACTTTGTCTATGGCATCTGCCGGAATATTTTCCACCGCCAATTTTGAGCCGCCACCGAAGAACTTTTTGCCTTCAACCAAAAGTGTGGTCACCTTTTTGCCCTGTACGGTAACACTGCCATTTTTATCGACTTCCACGCCGGGCAGTTTTTTTAACACGTTTTTTAATTTGCGCTCATCGCCGGTTACAAATTTAGCGGTATTGTAGGTGATGGTGTCTTCTTTTACGCTAACCGGCAACTCTATAATCACCTCTTTTAATTGGTTTGGTGCATCAATTAAAATTAGGTTTTTTTGTGAATTCTCCGTCGCGACAAAATCAAAATTAACTGTTTTATACCCCAAATAACTCACAGAAAGCGTGTAGCTGTCGCCTTTGGTAAGTTCTAATTTGTAACAACCGTCATCATCTGTAATGGCAAATTTTAAATTTTTTGTTGCATCCTGTGGTTTGGCAATGACATTGGTATAAGCCAACGGATTTTGTAAACTGTCTTTTACAGAACCTTTTAGGGTGATGGTTTGAGCGTTTAAGAACTGAATCCAAATGCCACAAATAATACTTAAAATTATTTTTTTATTTAACATTAAGTTAAAACAATTTTTTATAACTCTGCATCATATTAACGCCAATTTCATCAAATTCTTTTTTTGTAACAAATTTACCTTTTGTAGGCTCTAATATTTCAATATTCATTTTGGAATTTAGCTCTATTTTATTAACTAAATATCTTTCTTTACCAACAGTAAGCTCTATAATTAGGCCAGGTAAACCATTAAATTCTAAAGGTCCAAATGGAATATTTAAATCTGGCGCATACCAAGCCGTTACTTCTTTTTTTACAATACCTTCTCTACCAAATATTTCTTTTACAGATGTTGCTTTATAACAGGTATAATCACCAATTGTTTTTATTTCATTAGTTAAATTCCAATTCCATTTAGGAAATTTTATTATAAAATTTTCACCGTATGAATTTACCTCTCTATAACATTTTTCTTCTCTAAAATTTGTGTAATATATTCCTCTACCCGAAGCTCCTATTGCAAGCTTTGCATATTTAGATTCTGTAATTTCTAAATACGAAACAACGCTAAAGGAACTTCTATTTTCCTTAAAAACTAATTTAAAATCTATTTCTTCCAATGCTTTTTTTGAATTTTTGTCCATATCTTCTACCTTAGCGGCATATTCAACCCTTTCTTTATTATTCTCTTTAAAACTATCACTTTCTGATAAATAATTTAATTTCTGTTTTTTGTATATTACAATCCCTATATTGTTTTGAGAAAAACATTGGTTTATAGTTAATACTAATATAATTATGAGAATATACCTAGCCATAAAAAGAGATTTTAAAAATAAAATTATATAGGAATTTCAGTTAATTACTCATTTTCTTTGCATTTGCCCGAAAACCTTTAGTCATCTCATTATATTCATCAATTGTTATTTCTTTTCCTTTAATTGGTCGAACAATCTTTAAATCTTTTTTTGTGTATTTTATTTCTTTTAATTTCAGAATTGAACCTTTATTTTTAATTTCCACAATTAAACCTGGTAAACCCCCATAACCTAATGGTCCAAAAGGCACAGGAATGTCAGGCGTAAACCATACCTCTTCAATTTTACTGCAAGTATCACAATTTTTAAAAGCCTTAAAACACAAATAATTACCAATTTTCTTTTGTTCAGTGGTTATTTTCCAATCGTTTACAAGAACATCTTTAATAATAAATAGTGAGCCTAAAATTTCAGCTTGGCGCAAAACAATTTTTTCTTTTCTATTTTGGTAATAAATCCCTTTTCCTATTAATGATTTTGCAACAGGATATAGATAGTTGTTCTTAATTCCTTCATTTACCAAGCTCTCATCAATTTGCGAAGTGCTTTCCAACGAATTATATTTTAAGATATAATCCAAATCTTTTGCAATATCAAAAGCATTAAGCAGCATTTTTTTTGTATTTTTTGTCACATCATCATCAGCATTTGTGATATTGTAATTATGCTCTATGGGTGAAATTTGATAAATGCAGATAGTGTTTATTTGTGAATGGATTGTTTGTGAAATAAGGCATAAAATACCATAAAATAAAAATTTCATTTTTTTCATTTTTTAAATTTCTTAAATCTTAATTATAAAGCCCAAAACAACTTATGAAATAATTTAAATTATGTTTTGGGCTTTATTTCTAATTATTTTATTGCCCTGAACAAGCAGAATATACCGCAGCCCAAAGATCAAAATTGCATCCTACGGAACCGCAAGAATATATTTCTGCTGCATTAGCTCCAGCCCAGCAATCTGGATAAACATAGGAAACGGTTGAAGGTTTATTATTGTCAATTTCATTGGTTGCATTTGTAAAACCTACTGTTGCAAAAACAAACACCATACTTAAAATTATTTTTTTCATTTTAGTAAAATTTAAATTAGTTATTAGCGCATAATTGCGCTTTATTATTTTGTGAATTCGGTGAGGTGACTTACTTTTGCAGCACTTCTTCTGTTTGTTACATTGGCTATGTCATAGTTGGTGGTTTTAGGTTAAACATTTTATTAGCGTATTGTGTTCTTAAAATTTACAAACAGAGGATTTTTCACTTCAGTTGTGCTTAGTGAATTTTTTCTGCAAAATAATTAGGTAATTCCTGTTTAGCAGAAATTGCATATTAAAATAATATCCATAAGAAAATTAGCCTATGCAAATTTGCGTCGGTTCTTCTCTTTTGTATAAAATGTAATTTTTTTAGAAAAATTATAGCAATTGTATCTTCATATTCGCAATTTATTGCTTGATTTTTATCTTTCTCTTTACGAATGTAAAAAAAAAAAAAAAAAATGACTTTGCAAAATAAATTACATTTTTCACTTGCTTTTTTAAAAATTGATGATTTTTCCTTACTTAAAGTAAGGGAAAACCTTATTATTAAAAAATTTGTAAATATTTGTTTAATGCTTACTTTCGTAAAAACTATAAATATTCATTTAATGACATATTTTACCCTGCTTTTTGCCAGTATTTTAGGCGGTTTGGCTGTTATATTTGGAGCGTTTGGCGCGCACGCTTTAAAAAAAATATTGTCGGATGATCAATTAAAAAGCTTTGAAACCGGCGTTAAATACCAAATGTACCACGCCCTTGTGTTGCTGATTATTGGTTTCAACTTCAAGTTAGAAACCGCTTCAGAAAAATATATGGTGTACAGTTTTATGGCGGGCATACTTTTGTTTTCGTTCAGCATTTACGGATTGGTAATTTCTTCTGCAAAAAACAAAAAACTAACATTTCTTGGCCCAGTTACGCCACTTGGAGGTTTGTTGTTAATTGTTGGCTGGAGTTTATTGGCTTATGCTGTTTACACAATGTCGTTTTGATTTTTTTAAATGCTAAGAATTTCTATACGCATAACAATCTTATTTATAAAATTTTATGTTAACGAATTACGACTTTTTAGTTGATGATTTTTCATTGCTAATTTAATTGCGTTAGCGATAACAGCGACATCCTTTTTTGAAATGCAATGAAAAAAAAGATATAGCGAATAGCGCGACCCTTGCGGTAACGCCCACCAAAAAGGCGGCGGGCAGGTCCAAAATATTATTTGATTTAGTTTTCTGTTGTATAAATTATTGTAGATTTACCCTAAACCAATCAACCTTTTTATGAAATTTCACTATTTTAAAGCAATAGTCATCCTATTGCTGAGCATTTCCTTATTTAGCTGCAAAAAAACAACTACTTCAGAAGCAATTGAAACCAATTTTGTAAAAGAAAATTACGATAAAATGGAGACGACCATTACTATGCGTGACGGCGTTAAATTGTTCACCGCCATTTATTCGCCAAAAGACAAAAGCAAAACCTATCCTATTTTATTGCAGCGCACACCATATAGCTGTCAGCCTTACGGAGCAGATTCATTGAAAAAAAATATTGCACCCAATAAATTTTTAATGGAAGAAGGAAATATTGTGGTATACCAAGATGTTCGCGGCAGGTGGATGAGTGAAGGAACTTATGACAATATGCGCGCTTATATCCCAAATAAAAAAAGCAATAAAGACATCGACGAAAGTTCCGACACTTACGACACCATTGACTGGCTGGTGAAAAATGTGGAGAATAACAATGGAAATGTAGGGACTTGGGGAATTTCCTATCCGGGTTTTTATACAACTTGTTCTACCATTGACGCGCATCCCGCTTTAAAAGCGGCTTCACCGCAAGCGCCTATTGGAGATTTCTTTTTTGATGATTTTCACCATAATGGCGCTTATTTATTGAGCTATTTTAAAATCAACTCTTTGTTTGGAACGCCAAAAGATGCGCCTTCCGACACGGCTTGGTATTCCATTCCCGATTTAAAAACACAGGATCAATACCAGTTTTTTTTGGATGCCGGCCCGTTAAGCAATTTAAACCACTATTTTCAATATGAAAAACTGGATGAAACAGCGCCACAAAACAAAGACAAAATAGATGATTTTTTCTGGAAAGAATTAATTGAACATCCAAATTATGATGAGGTTTGGCAAAGCAAAGGCATTATTCAGCATTTACAAAACTTAAAATCGTCCGTGGCAACTATGGTGGTTGGCGGAGAGTTTGATGCTGAAGATTTATTTGGTGCTTTAGAAACCTACAAAACAATTGAAAAATACAATAAAGACAATTATAACACCTTGGTTTTCGGACCTTGGAGTCACGGCCAATGGGCAAGAACAGACGTTGAAAACAGCGTAGGAAATTATTATTTTGGCGATTCCATTTCCATAAAATTTCAAGAACAGATTGAAACCAAATTTTTCAACCATTTCTTAAAAGGCAAAGGCGATAAAAACTCGGGATTGCCTGAAGCCTATGTGTATGACACAGGCAAAAAGACATGGAAATCTTACGAAACCTGGCCGCCAGCAAGTGCCAAAAAAGTATCGATGTATTTGTCTGACAACCAAAAATTAACCACATCCGAAGAAAAAGAAATCGGCATTAAATTTATCAGCGATCTCAAAAAACCAGTGCCTTATACCGAAGACATAAAAACCGTGTTTACGCCAAGAAAATATATGACCGATGACCAGCGTTTTGCTGCCAGAAGAGGCGATGTATTGGTTTTCGAAACTGAAATTTTGGAAAATGATTTTACCTTGGCAGGTGATATTTTGGCAAAACTGCAAGTGGCAACCACAGGAACTGATGCGGATTGGATTGTGAAAGTGGTTGATGTGCATCCATCTGATGTTGAAGAAACCAACAAAAATATGCAGGATCATTTAAAAATGAGCAATTATCATTTAATGGTGCGCAGTGAAGTGATGAGAGGGAAATTCAGAAATAGTTTTACCTTTCCTGAACCGTTTATTCCGAATAAAAAAACTGCGGTAACCATTAAGCTTCAAGACGTAAATCACACGTTTAAGAAAGGGCATAAATTGCAAATTCAGGTGCAAAGTACTTGGTTTCCGTTGATTGATTTAAATCCGCAAACTTACGTGGACAATATTTTTAAAGCCACAAAAGAAGATTTCAAAACCCAAACGCATACCGTCTTTACTTCTTCTGCAATAGAATTTTCAGTATTGAATTAAAAAAGAAGAACCAAAACTTTTGATGTTGCCATCAAGGTTTTGGTTCTAACTAAAACTACTAACTAAAATTTTTATTTAAAAGAAAAATAATTTTGTATTTGAGATATTTCTTCTGAAATGCAAGAACTATTTTCCTGTTTATTTTCTGTTAGCGAATGTATGATTATTTGACTAAAAAAAAATGACATTTGTCAATTTACAGTGAACTTATAGCCATCTTTTTAAGAATTTTAAACAACAATTAAAATGATTCCAAAAAATATTGACACGAAAATTAGAACGGCAGATTTCCAAAAAACATGAGCCGTTTTAAGCTCCATAAAATAAAATGCCACGCCAAGAAATTTCAACATAAAAAACAATAAAATAATAGCTGAAGCGGTTTTTAATCCGATATCCAATGTAACAACCAAGGCCGCCAATATTGTTAATGTCAAAAGCGACAAAAGCACTTTAAAATATAGGTGATTTTTCATCAGGTTATATTTTTTGTTTTTAAAAGGACTGATGGAACGACCAAAATCATCCTTTGTGTTTTAAAAATATTTTGTAGTAGTCGTTTCATCTAAAAAATTAAATAAATTAAGGGAAATAACAAAAGCCAAATCAAGTCGCACATATGCCAAAATGCAGCGCTGGCTTCAAAATCTTCAAGCGCTAAATTCGATTTTTTCTTTTGCAAACTTGCATAAACTGAGATTAATATCACCAATCCAACCAGCACATGAATCACATGAAATAACGTAAGCATCCAATAAAACGAGAAAAAAGTATTGTAACCAATCGACAATCCCGCCTCAATTTTTTCATAATATTCAAAACTTTTTAGCAGTAAAAAAAGAAAGCCGCCCAACATCGTTAATTTCAAATAAAAGGAAGATTTTATATGATTGTTGGCTTTAAAACTTTCCACAGATTTCGCCATAAAAAACCCGCTGGCTAACAGAAAAATAGTGTTTGTCAGCCCAAAAGCTGTGTTTAAAAGCAACCTTGAACTATGAAATACCTCGGGTTCATCTTTGCTGTAAACAACCATGGCCGCTAAGGCCATTCCAAAAGTGAACAACTCCAAAAAAATGATAATCCACAGTAAAATACCGCCTGGCGGATAATAGATATTTTTTGAATCAGTTTTAACTAAATCCATATATGATAATTGAGTTTTTAGCATGTTTTAATCCCAGTCTAGCAATCGTTTTTGGCCTTCCAGTTTTTGAATTTTAGTAATGTCCTGAGACATTTCAATCACGCCTTTGTATTTTTTATCGTTATCGCGAATTGCAAAATACCTGATATGGATAATTCTTCCCTTGAAATTAAACCAAAACTCTGCTACGTCTTTTGTTCCTGCTTTAAATTCGGACACAATTCGCAACACCATATCCACACTTTTTGGCGGATGGCAAAAACGAACCTCGCGACCAATAATACCTTTGCTACGAGGAAAAACCCTGTCGTCACCCCTATTATAAAAGACTACTTTATCATTTTCATCAACATAAGTAATGTCAACCGGCAAAAAACGCAAAAGCAAGTTTACCTGTTCCGGTGTCATATAACCTTCATCATAATGGAAAGTGTTGTCTAATGAAAAAGACAAATCGCGTTGGGTAAAATCTTCACTTGGATGCACATAAGCCACTTCTTTAATTTCGGGATAAGGCGCTGGTTTCACCAACAACATCCACCCAATTTCTTCATCACCCTGATAAAAGGCATTCCACTCTTCTTCCGTTAACAATTCCAATGAATTTGGAAACAATCGCATATCTTCTATGCTCAGCAAACGTTTAATTCCTTCAACCAAATAGGGAATATTGTCAATAATTTTGGCCGTATTTTTTGTGGCATTGTAATCATTCAGCAATTTGATTTGCGCTCGTAAATTGTCGTGAAAAGACCACATTCCCTGACTTGGGCCTTCCCAACCATGTTTTTCCAAATAAGGAAACAACTGATTTTCCTTGCGGGCAAATCGTTTTTCAATGGTGGTTAACTGATTAAATATGTTGAAATATTTCTGAAAATCTTCTACAGGATCAGCTTCCGTCAATTCCAATAATATTTCTTGAATTAATTCGCTTTCCCTGTAATATACTTCAACGGGATGGCCTTTCGGCAATTTTTCTACGGTTGATAAAAATGAATTCATTTTTTTAGATTTTTGCTATTAGTAAATAGTAGATTTTGGGATGCTAAACCTTTGAATCATTTGAAATTTTGTTAGCTATTTCTTGAATTTCCTTTTTCAAAACTTCAAACTCAATGTTGCTTTCCTTACAGGTAGCTTCAAGTGTTGCACTGCCTCCACAACAAAAATCTATGTTATATTTACTAAAAACATGGTCTGCTCCCACATTTTGGGCCACCACTTCTGCAACAGTATTTTCTTTAGCGATATTCATCATTTTACATTTTAATTATGACGCAAAGATACTAATAAAATACTAATTAGTCTTTTATTATTTTATTAATATTCACTTAAATTAAAGTTGAAGTTTTGTGAAAATTAGTTCTTGAAAATAGCCCGATTTGGCATTATGACTGGTGCCTGATTTTTTCGAATAACAGCACCAAAGATTTTAGCAATTCAACTGGCGTGGTTAAAATCTGATAATGATTTTGCCCAAACATTTGCGGCAGATAATATTTTGCCTGTGCTTCTATGGCCAACGCATAGGAATTTATTTGGCGTTCGTTTAGTTCGCGCAAGGCTTGTTTCACATCGTTAACCCCGTATTTTCCCTCATATTTATCATAATCGTTGGGCTTTCCGTCAGAAATTAAAATCACCCATTTATTTTTGGTTTCCCGCTTGTCCAGCATCGCACCCGAATGCCGCAAAGCAGCGCCAATTCTTGTGTAGCCGCTTGGTTCAACTGCACCAACTTTAAACTTTGCCTTGTTCCAATCTTCATCGAAATCTTTTATGGTAATATAGGTGGAATGGTTTCTGGTTTTTGAATAAAAACAATCTATGGAAAAATCAATATTAAATTCATTCAAAAGTTCTCCAAATAAAATAGACACTTCCTTTTCAACATCAATCACACGATTTCCGGCAGCGTAACCATCGCTCGACAAACTAATGTCCAACAACAACAAAATGGACAAATTCTTTTCTTTTTTTCGCTTGGAAAGGTATATTTTTTCAGAAGGCGTATGCCCGGAATGCACATCAACAAATAAATCGGTAATCGCATCAATGTCAAATTCTTCGCCTTGGGTTTGCCGGCGCTGAAATTGGTATTTATTATTTACCGTGGCCAGCATTTTTCGCAATCCGATTAAGGTAGAATTATTCTTTAAAATCGTTCTTTTATAATAGGAAACATTCGATTTCAGCAGTGTTTTTGGATATACTTTACAAAAATCAGGTTTATAGGCGCGTTTGGAATAATCCCATTCATCATAAGTGATATGATATCCCGCGCTGTCATATTCGGCACTTTCTGAAACCGTTGTATTTTCAATAAAATCGGCCTGATAAACAGAATGTGCGGTATCATCAACACGAACTGTGTATTTCATGTTCAATTCATCCAACGCATTGGCGTGGTCTTCCAAATCATCATCGCCATCAAAATCCTTAAAATTTCCGCCAAACTCTTCCGCAGTTTCCACTTTTTCAAATTGATGTTGCAACACGGCGTCTTCTTGCTGTTTTACATCAACCTGAACTGAAATAATTTCTTCAACAGCTTTGGATTTTAGGGTGGTTTTTGGCTGGTCTTCCTGGCCTTTTTTCACCTCATCCGTAAAATTTTTCAACACATCGCCAACATCTTCCAAATTATTTCGCATCCATTTTCCGTAGATAAAAGTATAATCCGCCATTGTTTCATCTTTGACCTTACTTTTATAAAAATGAATAAACAACTCGAAGTATTTTTTAGTGACAGGAAATTGATCGAACATAGATTCCAAAACTACCATTGAAGTTTCCTGAGCTTTTTGCTGGGATTCCAATAACTCGTGTTCCCTGTTATCGTTCCAGTTAAAGTTTAAATTTTTTTGAACCGACAAATAAACTATTCTAAATAAATAAAAGGAAATATTCTCGTCTTCCGAAGAAAAATCAGAAAAAGTAGCCGGAAGAAAAAAGTTGTTGTTTTTATAGCCACCTTCTCTTTCCGCCTCAAAAATCTCAATGGATTCGCCGGTGATGGCACGCGCAAAAATAGTCAATCGCGGTTTTAAATCGGATAAATTAACTGCATACGCGATGTTTTCCTGCCTTTTTAGGTTGCGTCGCTTAAAATAAAAAGCGAGTTTGGTAAACAGATATTCATCTGGTTCGAACATTTTTTAGTTGTTGGTTGTCAGTTTTAAGTTGTTGGCCATTTAAAAAAGACAGCCAACTATAACTATAAACTGCGTACTATTTTAAATCATTAAATTACACAAATCCTTCAAGGCTTCTATCACTTCTAAATCATCGGTCAAGGGTTCAACAACGGCAACTTCAACAGAAAGTCTTTTTGGCAAACCGCTATGAATTAATTTGGCTGCATCAACCAACAAACGGGTTGAAACGGTTTCTGCCAAACCAAGTTCTGTCAGGTTTCTGATTTTTGCGGCAATATTCACCAATTTTTTTGCAATATCAAGTTCAATTCCGGTTTCGTTCACTAAAATTTCCGCTTCAATTTTAGCCTCAGGATACGCAAAAGAAGTTGCTATAAAACGTTGCCTAGTTGAAGGTTTCAATTCTTTAAATCCCTTTTGATACCCGGGATTAAAGGAAGCCACCAACATAAAATCGTTGTGAGCCTTCACAGTTTCTCCCAATTTGTCAATAAACAGTTCGCGCCTGTGATCGGTAAGCGAATGTATGGCAACAATCACATCTGGCCGTGCTTCCGCAATTTCATCCAAATAAATAATGGCGCCCACTTTTATAGCGGTCGTCAGCGGACCGTCTAACCAAATTGTTTCTGCGCCTTTTATAATGAAACGGCCAATTAAATCTGTTGAAGAAGTTTCTTCGTGACAGGAAATAGTGATCAATTTTTTATCCAATTTATGCGCCATAAACTCGATAAATCTGGATTTACCGGTACCTGTTGGCCCCTTCAGCAAAAAGGGAATTTTATTTTTAAAGGCATGTTCAAACACCTCAATTTCTTTGCCGATTGCGTGGTAATAGGGAGCTTTGATACTCATAGTTATTTATTTACAGTTTCAATAATTTTTGAAATAGTTACTTTATTGTCAACACCCAAACCTTCTTGTTGGTGAACCAATTCCCCAGATGGACTAAATACACTTATAATGTTTGAATGTGAAAAATCCATTGGGGAAATTTGCTTGTATTTAACCGCCAACACGTTTGAAAATTCCCTAACACCGCTTTCAGTTCCCTGTAAAAAGGTGTGTTGTTTATCATCCATAAAATTTTCTATGGCAAATGCTTTTAACTTTTCAGGGGTATCGATTTCAGGATCTATGCTCACAAACACAAAATTAATTTTGCTGATTAAGGCTTTGGGGATTTGTTTTTCAATATTGTGCATATCAGCCACCAATCTTGGGCAAGCTGCTTTACAAGTGGTATAAATCATGACCATTACCAACGTTTTGCCTTTTAAATCCTCCAATAAAATAGTATTTCCTTCCTCTGTATTCCATTTGCTGGTTAAATTAAAAATAGAAGTTTCGGAAATTTCATCAGTCATCAGGATTTTTTCGTCTGCTTCTGCCATCGGTTTTAAATCCATTTTACAAACCGGACAAGCACCTTCAGTATTATAAGTTTTTTCAGCTTCGCATTTCATTGGACATTGATATAAAACTTCATTTTTATTTTTCGAATTCCCAACATTACAGGCTGATAGCGCAAGCACTGCCACAAACATTATTGCGATATATTTTAAATAGTTCATTTTAGGATTACTTTTGATGGTTTAATGCCAATAATAACTGTAATTTACAATTAGTTTTTTGGGCGTTCCCGCAAGGGTCGGGCTTTTCGTTACAATCTTTTTTAAGCTAAAAAAGAGCTTAAAAAAGGATTTTCACTTTAATCCCTAACGCAAATGTTTTTTTAAATAAAACTTAGCCCTTTTTATCTTTTACACATCTAAAACCCAAGTTCCTGATGTTATAATTTGCATTGATGCTTCCGCGAAAAGCATACCGCATAAAAGCGGCATAATTCATTAAATCAGTAGCGTTAAGCGCGGCGCTTCCACAAAAAAGGTTGTTGTCTTTATCAACATCACTACGTGATTCACCGGTGATTAATACAGAATTAAAATCGGAAGTCCATTCCCAAACAAGTCCGTGTAAATCATAAACACCCCAATAATTTTTAAAAGTTGAACCTATTTCATTGTTAAAAGTCTTTGGTTTTTCATACCAGCCCAAAATAAATTCATTGTAATTTTTTAATTTCCGCGCATCGGGAGTATTTTCATTTGCCATGGCAACATACTCCCATTCATCAACGGTAGGCAATCTTTTTCCCTGACATTCACAATATTCTTTAGCAACAAACCAAGATACATTTGTAACCGGGGCTTTTAAAGATTGGGTTGAATTAAGCGCTGTGTCTGATTTCCAGCTCACCAAATAATTTTTATCAGCAAATATTTTTTTTGCCATTGATTTTCTCCATTTTGGATTTTTAATGACAAACTGCAAAAAATCATCATTGGTAACTGGATAAACATCCATATAAAAATCGGATATCTTAACTTGTAAAGATTCCCTTCCATAAAGCGGAATGTACTTTCCTCCTTTTATGGAAACCATTTTAGATTGACAATTCGCGGTTGTTCCAAAAAAAAGCGACAGAAAAATTGTCAATCTAAAAACAGTTTTCATCAATATAAATATTAGAAATATTATTAAGTTTTATTTTGAATTTCTCACTTCAGTAACCATTGCAGGCGTAACATTTGTTTTATTGTTACCCCAAGAATTGTAAACATAGGATAACACATCCGCAATTTCATCATCAGTTAAAGTTTGCCTTGTCATAATGCTATTATAATTTTTTCCGTTAACGGTGATTTCACCTGTTTTTCCGTTAAGCACAATTCCAATGGCACGTTTTACATCCGCATTTAAATAGTCTGATTTTGCCAAAGGCGGAAATGCATTTGCAATTCCTTCGCCGGTTGCCTGGTGGCATGCAAAGCAGGTTTTCATATAAATTTGTTTCCCCGATTCCATTTTTTCCGCCAATGTTTTATTTAATTTAACTTCGGGTTTAGCAGTTGTATTATTTGGCATTGTTTGAATTGTTCCACCTTCAGGATGGTAAATTCCTTCTTGTTTTACGCCAGAGTAAAGTTGTTTATTTTCTTCACCACTAACTTTTAGCATTCCCAATGCACCTTTATTGAATGCGCGAAAAATAGCGTGGTCAACTAAAATAAATGTTCCGGGAACTTCCACTTTAAAATCTACGATTACGGCACCGCCTGCAGGTATTAAAGTTGTTTGAACATTTTTATTTATTAACGAACCTCCTTCAATATGAACATTGTCAAAAATTTCACCAATAACATGAAAAGAAGAAGTTAAATTCGGACCACCATTGCCAATATACAAACGAACCGTCTCACCCACATTTGCAGTAATTGCATTGTCTCCTGTTAAAGCGCCAACTTTTCCGTTAAAAACAACATAATCTGCATCTTCTTCAACTGCTTTTTTCATATCAAAAGGTTGTAAACCCGGATCACCATTTTCTCCTTTGGTATAAAAATCACCTTGCATAATGTAATATTCTTTATCAACTTTTGGCAAGCCACCTTCGGGCTCAACCAAAATTAAACCGTACATACCGTTGGCAATATGCATTCCTACAGGCGCCGTTGCGCAATGGTAAACGTAAAGTCCGGGATTAAGTGTTTTAAATGAAAATGTTTTTTCATGGCCAGGCGCCACAAATGAAGAAGTCGCTCCGCCACCCGGACCAGTCACTGCGTGTAAATCGATATTGTGCGGCAACTTATTCTCGGGATGGTTCGACAAAGTGAATTCGACTTCATCACCAACACGTGTACGGATAAAACTTCCGGGAACAGAACCCCCAAATGTCCAATAATTGTATTTTACGCCATTGGATATCTCGCCTTCCATTTCTAAAATTTCCAATTTAACAATTAATTTTTTAGCTGAACGATCTCCAATTGGAGCAGGAACCATTGGTGGAGATGTGAGTTCGGCATCCATAGTTCCATGAACTTGTATATTTGCAGGGTCAATAATTTTCTCTTTTTCGGTTGAATTACAACTTCCAAATAAGAGCATAGTTATTCCCATTAAGCCAATTTGGCCTATTATTTTCTTTAGGTTTTTCATTTAAATTGTACGATTTAGTTAGTAATATGTTTTTGATTTTTGGAGCAATTTACAATTATTATTGAAAAAACCAGCGCATCAAATTATTTAGCTATAATTTTAAAAATAACAAACAATCTTCTACGCTGGAAATCCATCTAAAAATCAACAAATACTATTTTTTGTGAATACTTCTATTTACCTATTTTATTTATTCATTAATTTCTAAAGCCTCGTCACTTGGTTTTCCGTGCTTGTAAAAATCAATAATATAAAGCACAATTCCCGTAGCAAACATGGTAGCACAAAGCACCAAAACCACAAAGTGAACGGCAATTTCTTTTTGAACCAGCATAAAATCCATTTTAAACTTTCGCTCTAAATAAACCTGGGCAACACCGGCAACGCCAAAAGCAACTGTCATACCAACCATACCAATATTGGCAAGCCAAAAAGCCATTCTGCCTCGAGAACTGTCGTATAATTTTCTTCCTGTCATATTTGGCAAACTGTAACTGATGATTGCCAAAACAATCATGCCATAAGCGCCCCAAAATGCCAAGTGACCATGCATTGCTGTAACTAAAGTACCGTGGGTGTAAATATTTGTTTGCGGCAAGGTATGTGCAAAACCCAGCAATCCCGCACCAACAAATGATACTATTGCAGCACCAAGTGTCCAGTATAAAGCCAATTTATTTGGATGTTTTTTCTCTCCTTTTCTATACATATTTACGGCGAATAAAGCCATCGCCAAAAATGCCAACGGTTCCAATGCTGAGAAAACTCCTCCAACAACTAGCCAAATTTTATTTACGCCAATATAGTAGTAATGGTGTCCTGTTCCTAAAACTCCAGACAAGAAGGTCAACCCAACAATTACATACAGCCATTTTTCAATAACTTCTCTGTCAACACCAGTCAATTTGATCAATAAGAAAGATAAAATACCACCCATAATCAATTCCCAAACACCTTCAACCCATAAATGAACTACCCACCAACGAAAAAATGAATCCGTTACCTGACTGTCAAACGGCAACATTCCCGGCAAATACAGCAATGCGGCAAATAACAATCCCATGGAAAGTACCAAAGCTGTTGTTGTTTGGCGTTTCCCTTTAAATAACGTAGTTAAAATGAGCCCTAAAAATAAAAGTACGTTTACTACAACCAAATAATCCAATGGTCTTGGAATTTCTAAAAATTTTCTACCTTCCCAAATATTAAAGTGAAATCCAACGATTGCAGTTACGCCAACCAAGGCCAAACTTATCAACTGGACATAGGCCAATTTTACGCTTACCAATTCGCGTTGTGCTTCTTCAGGGATAATATAATAGGCAGCGCCCATAAAACCTGATAATAACCAAACTACCAATAAGTTAGTATGAACCGCTCTTGCAGTATTAAAAGGGATAAATTCGTGTAAATTATCGAACCCGATGCGGGCGAATCCCATGACGAAACCATAGGTGATCTGTAAAACTAACAGCAGCATTGAAAGTGCAAAAAACCAATAGGCTACTTTTTGTGATTTATATTTCATAATGTTGTTTTTATTTGTTTTTTATCGGTCATTATCAATAGCCTATATTACATTTTTGCTCTAATGAAAATATTGCTGGGCTATTTCATTTTATTTAAGTTTATTTGTTGATTTTTTCTTTTGCCAATGGAGATACTACCCTATCGAAACCATTTAAATCGATTTTTCCGATCCAGTTAAAAAAGGCCACCACATCCGATGCTTCTTGCTCTGTCATTCCGTAAGCAACCATTTTTCTTCCGTTTGGTTGCCAAGGTGAAGGTGACATTAAAATACTTTTGATCACATCTTCACCGTTCCCTTCGTATCGAATATTTAAACGGTCGATAACTTTTGTTAATTCGGGTGCGTAATAGGCGCCTTCTCCTAAAATGGTGTGGCAACCCATGCAGTTGTTGGATTCCCAGATTTCTTTTCCGCGAACCACTTCTGCAGTAAGATTTTCGTGATTTGTTTGGTCGTTTTCTTTAGTAAAAGAAAAAATGGTAAGTCCTATAAATACAAGAAACGTCACCAATGTTCCGCCTAGAAAGAAAGCCCTTGCTTGTTTTTTAGATAACATAGTTAAACTGATTTAATTGATTATTTGGTTAATTATTATTAAAAGACCTTTTTATCTTTTTATAATGCGAATGTATCGCCTTCCAATTAATTAAACTATGATATTTATCATAAAGTTTTACTCGATAGGCGCCTCGAGTGACGGACTTACATTTTTTAAGGTTAATAGATCTCCTTTATCAACAATTTCTTGGGCAAACTCCATAATTGTTAAATCCCTAAACTTGGCCAATATATTGTTTTTAAAGGGCACTACGATGAAATGTACCGGACAAGGATTTGTGGAATCGCATTCGTTTAAACCCAAAAAACATCCATTCAATTTATTTAAACCATCAATATTGTCAATGATGTCCAATACATTCTTTTGCTTATTTTTGTCAGATAAATAGAAGCCTCCATGAGGACCTTTACTGGATGAAATAATTTTGCCCCGCACCAACTGCTGAAATAATTTCGCAAGGAACGGACTTGGAACCTCAATATTTTCAGCAATTTCCTTTACGCTTATTTTTCTTTCTTCATTTGAATGTTCCGCTAAATACAAGGTAGATAAAATAGCGTACTTACTGGCATTTGATAACATTTTGATCTAATTTTACAATTTAGTTCAGCAAAAGTACCAAAAAAAGAGTAATTGGTATTATATTTTTTTAAATTTAGCTGTAAAATGCCTCATAATAGGTGCTTCATCAACAATTACATAACCAGATTTGGCTTCTTCACGCGTATCATAGATATTTTTTAGCGCCACAGCGATATAATCCATATGATTGTTTGTGTACGTTCTTCTTGGAATAGCCAACCTTACCAATTCCAATTCCGGATAGCGATTTTCGCGTGTTACCGGATCTCTGTCGGCCAAAACAGTTCCTATCTCAACGCCTCTGATCCCGCCAACGATATAAATTTCAACCGCCAAAGCCTGAGCCCTATATTCCTCTCTCGGAATTTTAGGCACAAATTTATTGGCGTCCAAAAATATGGCGTGACCACCGAAAGGTTGTTGTACCGGAACACCAAAATCGACCAGTTTTTGTCCTAAATAAGCAATTTGCTCTACCCTGCTTTCCAAATAATTAAATTCTGTTGCTTCGTCCAGGCCAACAGCCAACGCGCCCATATCACGGCCATTCATACCACCATAAGTGATAAAACCTTCGAACATAATATTGAAAACGGTTGCTTGCTTAAAAACTTCTTCGTTGTTAAGGGCAACAAAACCACCCATATTTACCAATCCATCCTTTTTGGCACTCATTGTCATTCCGTCACCATAAGAAAATACTTCTTTGGCGATTTCTTTAATGGATTTATTTTCATATCCGGACTCCCTTTTTTTGATAAAATAAGCATTTTCGGCAAAACGGGCTGCGTCGAAATATAACGGAATGCCGTATTTTTTGCATAAAGCCGAAACCTCTTTGGTATTTTGCACAGAAACTGGCTGTCCGCCAGCACTATTGCAAGTAATGGTAAGCACCACAAAAGGAATTTTTTCTTTTGGATGGCTTTTAAAAACCGTTTCAAGTTTGTTTAAATCAACATTTCCCTTAAAAGGATGCATATTGGAAGTGTCAAAAGCTTCATCAATGGTGCAATCAACAGCCTTGGCTTTTCTGAATTCAATATGGCCTTTTGTGGTGTCAAAATGCGAATTTCCGGGAACAATATCGCCTTCTTTCACCAAAGCGGAAAACAAGACATTTTCAGCTGCACGTCCTTGGTGTGTTGGTAAAAAATAGTTGAAACCGGTAATTTTTTTAACGGTATCTTTTAGCTTTAAAAATGAAGAAGAACCGGCATAACTTTCATCGCCAATCATCATTTCGGCCCATTGTTTGTCACTCATAGCTCCCGTTCCGGAGTCGGTCAATACATCAATAAAAACTTTATCCGAAGAAAGGTTGAACAAATTATAATTGGCTTCTTTTATCCATTTTAATCGTTGTTCCTGTGTTGAACGCTTAATATGTTCAACCATTTTAATTTTATAAGGTTCTGCGTATGGTAATTCCATAAGAATATTTTATTTAAAGATTTTGTAAGTTTTGAAAAAGGGTGATGATAATCACCAAATAAGGGAAAAAAATTAGGCGCAGAAAGTATCAGGACGTTTTATATTCAAAAAAACATCCAAGTGCAGTTTAAAACGTTTTAAGTTTTTCATTCACTAATTTCTAGGGTTCAAATTTACAAAAATATTTAAGGAATTAATTCAATACTTTTTAATCTTTTTTAATGACAATAATCAGCTAATGCAATAAATGTTACAGTTATCTTTGTGCTTCAAATTTCGCAAGATTAAGATTTGCTTAAAATCCCGATTAATATTTAGTATTATGACAAATATCATTATCTTCGCAATTCGTTATTTTTTACTATTAAAACTACTAAAATGAACAAAATTCTTTCTCTTATTTATTCAACTCGTTTGACCGCAATTTTATTTCTGATTTTTGCTTTATCAATGGGAGTTGCAACATTTATTGAAAATGATTATGGTACGGAAACCGCAAAATCCTTGGTTTACAACGCTTGGTGGTTTGAAGCAATTATGGCCGTTTTTGCCCTGAACTTTTTTGGAAATATTTTTAAATACAAACTCTACAAAAAAGAAAAATTAGTGGTGCTTATGTTTCATCTGGCCTTTTTTCTGATTCTTGTTGGCGCCGGAATAACGCGCTATATTAGCTTTGAGGGAATTATGCCCATTAAAGAAGGTGCTGTAAGTAATCTTTTTTATACTGAAAAAAGCTACATAAGCGTTGTTGTCAATGATGGCAACGAACAAAAAACACCCTACCATAAGCCTGTTTTATTGTCGGCTTTAGGCGGTAATAACTTCCATTACAAAACAGATTTTAAAGGAAAAGACGTTGATGTTAAATTGACAAAATATACGCCGAATGCCCAGGAAGTTTTTGAGGCCAATGAAACAGGTGAGGAATATTTAAAATTCGTTGAATCTGGTGCCGGCGGCAGACATGACCATTACATTAAAAAAGGCGCTTCAGAAGAAGTGCATGGCGTTATGGTTGGTTTTGATTCACCAACGCTAAATACGGTTGATTTTATTTCAACTGACAGCGGTTTAAAAATCAAATCGGCGGTTGACGGAACATTTTTTAGGATGGCCGATAAATTTGAAGGCACCATTGTTAAAGATTCTGTGCAGGATTTTTCACTTTTAGCAGTGCATTCAATTGCCGGAATGGAATTTGTGATTCCGCAAATGCCCATTAAAGGATCCTATAAAACAATTTCGGGAGACAAAGAACAGTCGAGTTTGGCCCAATTAGAATTTGAAGTAACTGCAGGTGGTGAAACTAAAACAATAAAATTATACGGAGGGCAATTCGCCATTCAGCCCCCAACAGTATTTTCTGTTGGAAACTTAAACTTTAGAATGAGCTATGGCGCTATGCAAATGCAATTGCCATTCAGCATTAAATTAAACGATTTTCAATTAGACACCTATCCGGGATCTAACAGCGCCATGTCATTTGCCAGCGAAGTAACTGTTATTTCTTCTAAAGAAACCTTCGATTTTAGAATTTTTATGAACAATATATTAAATTATAAAGGCTACAAATTTTTCCAGTCAAGCTACAATATAACACCTGAATACGAAGAAACCCATTTATCCGTTAATCACGATTTCTGGGGATCCACAGTAACTTATATCGGTTATTTCTTATTATATGCAGGATTAATGTTGATAATGTTTGTGAAAAACACACGATTCGATTTCCTAAGAAATAGCTTGGATAAAATTAAAAAGAAAAAAGCAGCGCTAACAACCGTTTTATTACTGTTGATTTCAACGTTTGCGTTTTCGCAAGACCATGATCATGCGCCTCTTCAAAAACAAATAGATTCATTGGTTACAGCCAATATTATTGATGAAAACCACGCTGATAAATTTAGCAGGGTAATTATACAAGATGCTGGCGGAAGAATGAAACCAGTACATACATACGCATCAGAATTGTTAAGAAAAGTCAGCAAATCTGATACTTACAAGGATATGAATGCCACACAGGTGTTTTTATCCATTGAACAAAATCCGAGACTTTGGTTTCAGGTTGCCATTATTTATGTTGAAAAAGGGAACACAAAATTGAGGGATCTTTTAGAGATTCCCCACGAACAAAAATATGCGTCACTTGCCAACTTTTTTGATGAAAAAGGAAATTATAAACTTGCTGAAGTTCAACAGGAAGCGCAAAAAAGCAACATCAAAAGCAAATTTGAAAAAGATGTGATTAATGTTGACAGAAGGGTAAATTTATTATATTCTGCCATTACTGGCGATATTTTAAGAATTTTCCCAATTCCAAACGATCCAAACAATACCTGGATTTCTCATAACGACTTAGACCAAGCCAATTTTAAAGGCGCGGATTCTGTGTTTGTGCGTCAAATTTTACCGGTGTATTTACAAACTTTAACGGCTTCACAAGCATCAAAAAATTACACGCAATCGGATGAAATTTTAGAAGGAATTATAAAATTTCAAAAAAAATACGGAAGCGCCGTTTATCCTGCAGAACACAAAATTGATGTTGAAATCGCCTATAACAAATACGATATTTTCAAAACAATATACAGCTACTACATGTATATTGGCGTATTGATGTTCTTTTTGGTGATTTTTCAAATTTTTAAGAAAAATAAAATTCTTGATTTTTCAATCAAAGCTTGTATTGCCATCGTGATATTATTATTTACGCTTCACACAGGAGGGTTAATTGCCCGCTGGATTGCCAGTGGAAATGCACCTTGGAGCAATGCTTATGAATCTATGATTTATGTAGGTTGGGCTACTATGCTTTTCGGATTGCTGTTTGGAAGAAAATCATCTATGACGATTGCCGCAACCTCGTTTTTAACCGCTTTTATTTTAATGGTGGCACATTGGAATTGGATGGATCCTGAAATTGCAAACCTGCAGCCTGTGCTAAATTCCTATTGGTTAATGATTCACGTTTCCATTATTGTGGCGAGTTACGGTCCGTTCGCCTTAGGGATGATCTTAGGTTTGGTGGCATTAATTTTAATGATTTTAACCACCAAGAAAAATAAGGAAAAGGTTGGCTTAATGATCAAGGAAATTACCATTATCAATGAAATGGCGCTCACGCTTGGTGTAATATTATTGACCATCGGTAACTTTTTAGGCGGAATGTGGGCAAATGAAAGCTGGGGACGTTATTGGGGATGGGATCCTAAAGAAACTTGGGCATTAATTAGCATTATGATATATGCTTTTGTGTTACACTTGCGCTTGGTTCCGGGTTTACGTAGCAGATTTACGTTTAATATGTTTTCGGTAGCTGCTTTTGCTTCCATTTTAATGACTTATTTTGGCGTTAACTTTTACTTATCCGGTTTGCATTCTTATGCGAGCGGCGATAAAGTAATCACACCAACTTTTGTTTATTATTCCATCGTAATTTTTACAATCTTAAGTATCGCAGCCTATTTTCAATTTAAAAAACATTATAAAAAATAATTAAAACCATTGCAAAAATGTAACTTTGCAATCCATTAAAAAAAAATTATCAATGTTTAATAAATATATAAAGTTAGTAATAGCGGTAGGGATTTTAGTTTGGGCAGTATTTCAATTTATTGATGGCAACATTATGAACGGAATTTCAATTGTGCTGCTGTCTGGTATTTTTGTACTGTTTTATTTTAAAAATGAATTTATATTGTTGGCATTTTTGCAACTGAGAAAACAAAATTTTGTTGGAGCAAGCAAATGGTTGTCGTACATTAAAAATCCGGAAACCGCTTTAATTAAAAAGCAGCAGGGCTATTATAATTTTTTACAGGGAATTATGGTTTCCCAAACCAATATTAACCAAGCCGAAAAATTCTTTAAAAAAGCGTTGAACCTAGGGTTAAGCATGAAGCATGATATGGCTATGGCAAAGCTGCAATTGGCTGGTATCGCTTTGTCTAAAAGACGAAAAAGAGAAGCAACTATGTTAATTACTGAGGCTAAAAAACTGGACACCCAAAATATTTTAAAAGATCAAATTAAAATGTTGAAGGATCAGCTTAAAAAAATTTAAGTCATTATAGCACATAAAAAAAGCACGCCGATTGGCGTGCTTTTTTTGTGATATAATTAGGGCTTGCTGAAAAAGTAAAATTCCCTTAAAAATATGGGGTTAAGC
>JAVVEF010000038.1:3174-24211 GCA_032251275.1 Lutibacter sp. | reverse complement strand
TAAATAGAACTTAGCCTTGTATTATTAATTAAAATTGAGGAAGCTGACTTGGTTGCTTCGGTCGCTAAAGAAGTAAATAATTACTGCTTTAGCATTTTTTAACGAGGTTGCAATCAGTTCAAATTTTTCCTCCTGTAATTCAGTGGGCAAATTTAGGAAAACTTAAAATTATATAATGCAAAAAATGATTTTTTATTTAAAAAAACTTGCACGTTAAAAAAATGTGATTACATTTGCGACATCAAAACAAGAAAAAATGACCATTAAATTGAACAATATGATGTGTATGATGTGTAAAATTTACGCGGAGGACACTATTGTTTAAAATTTAATAAAATATAAAAACAATTAAAAGCCTCTGATTTTTCAGAGGCTTTTTTTATAAACAAAAATAAAATGAACTTAAAATTTCAAAATAATCCAATGAACATTTGTTGTATGCAAATGCATAAGATGCAAATCATCATGAAAAGATATTGCCTGAACCGATTGGAATAAAAAAATCAATAACGATTAAAGTCCCTTTGGTAATATCTAAAACCAAAGGGATTTTTTCATTTCAAAAACTAAAATAATTATTTAAAAACATAAAAAATGAGCATACAAAAATTTTCTACACAAGCATTACACGCAGGACACGATGTTACCAAAAACGCAGGAACCAGAGCCGTTCCAATTTACCAGACAACTTCTTATGTATTCAACAATTCGGAACACGCTGCCAATCTTTTCGGACTTGCAGAAGCAGGTTTTATTTATACCCGTTTAAACAACCCAACCAATGACATTTTGGAACAACGCCTTGCGGCGCTTGAAGGCGGCATTGGCGCAGTAGTTACGGCATCGGGAACGGCGGCAATTGCCACGGCTTTGCTGGTTTTGTTGAAAGCGGGTGACCATATTGTGGCATCCAACAGTTTATACGGCGGCACTTACAATTTGTTTAAAGTGACCTTGCCGCGATTGGGAATCACCACCACCTTTGTGGATCCTTCCAATCCAGAAAATTTTACCAAAGCAACCCAGGCAAACACCAGGGCTTTCTTTGCCGAAAGTTTGGGAAATCCGAAATTGGATATTTTGGATTTAAAAGCGATTTCTGATGAAGCCAAAGCGAATAAAGTGCCTTTTATTGTCGACAATACCGTGGCAACGCCTTATTTACTGAACCCGATTGCGCACGGTGCCAATATTGTGATTCACTCTTTAACCAAATACATTTCAGGAAACGGAACATCGCTTGGCGGCGCCATTGTAGATGCCGGAACTTTTGACTGGACCAGCGGAAAATTTCCTGAATTTACGGAACCTTCTGCGGGTTATCACGGCTTGGTGTACCACGAAGCCTTGGGAAATGCCGCTTTTATTGCTAAAGTGCGTGTGGAGGGATTGCGCGATTATGGCGCTGCTTTAAGTCCGTTCAATGCGTTCCAGATTATTCAGGGATTGGAAACCTTGCCGATTCGGATTAAAAAACACAGTGAAAATGCCTTGGCTTTGGCCGAATGGCTTGAAAATCAGCAGGAAGTTTCCTGGGTAAATTATCCCGGATTAAAATCGAGCAAATATTACGATTTGGGACAAAAATATTTGCCTGAAGGACAAAGCGGTGTGGTGACTTTTGGCTTGAAGGGCGGATTTGAAGCAGCCAAAACGGTGGCCGATGAAACCAAACTGTTCTCGCTTTTGGCCAATATTGGCGATACCAAATCTTTGATCATCCATCCTGCAAGCACTACGCACCAGCAATTGTCGGATGATGAACAAGTGGCAACAGGCGTTTCAAAAGATTTAATTCGTCTTTCCGTTGGGATTGAAGATATAGAAGATTTGAAAGCCGATTTAAAAACAGTATTTGAAACTATTAAAAAACTTAAAACAGTATAAAAATGAGCATTGTAAATATTAAAGTATCAGGAAATTCTACGCCTAACGAGCAGTTTGTGGTAAATGCGCAACACTTTAAAATACGAATTGGTGAAAACCAAAACAATCCCGAATTGGAAGCGCCATGTCCGGTTGAATATATTTTGGCAGGTTATGCCGGATGTCTCAATATTGTTGGCGGCATTGTTGCGAAAGAACTCAATATCGAAATTAAATCATTGAAAATTGACATATCAGGAGAACTGGATGTTGATAAATATTTGGGTGCGCCAACAGAAGAACGCGCAGGTTTCAATGCCATTGAAGTTACCGTAAAACCAATTTCGGATGCTTCTCCGGAAGTGCTTAAAAAATGGATAACGATTGTGGAAAGCCGCTGTCCGGTGCAAGACAATCTTTTCAACAGAACACCAATTTCATTGAATTTGGTGCGCGAGTTGCAGGTTGCGGCATTTGAGTGATTTGCAAAATATAAGCTAAATGAATTTTGAATTTCATATCTATTAGACTAATTGAAGCCGCATTAGGGATTGAGCGGTTTGTTTGAGCACGCCCGTTTTTACGGGCTGCGAGTAGCGAAAGCCCGGCCCGCAGGGAATGCCCAAAATAAAAATAAAAGCAAATTTTTTGATTTTTTAAACGAAATGTGAAGATTTGTTAAATTGATTAAAAGTGTTGTTTAAGAAAAAATTAATGCATTAATTTGCGGTTCAGTTCATAAACGTATTGAAATTGTTATTAAGAAAGGCAGAGGGATTAGACCCGTTGAAGCCTTAGCAACCCTTTGCCCTGCAGAGAAGGTGCTAAATTCTACCAAATTGGATAGATAACAAACCGAAATTACTTCCCGTAATTTTTTGCCTTTCTTAAATAATACTGTCAATAAATGTTGGATCAAAAATTTTGATTTGGCCATTTTAAAATAGTATTGATGAATTCATTAAAATACATAACGGTACCCAATTTTGCTTCCGAAGACGGGAAAATAACCGCTGACGTGACGCTTTCTTACCAATTGTTTGGGCCGGAATTGCATTCGGCGCCGGTGGTGTTGATCAACCACGCGTTGACCGGAAATTCTGATGTGGCCGGTGAATTCGGCTGGTGGAAAAGCATTGTGGGAGATTCAAAATTGATCGACACCAAAAAATATACGGTGCTGGCTTTCGACATTCCGGGAAATGGCTACAAAACCACAGAAATTTTATTTGAATACAATGCGTTTTCGGCAAGAGACATTGCTAAACTTTTTGGTTTGGCGGTTAAGCAACTGCAAATCTCAAGCTTGTATGCTGCCATCGGCAGTTCATTAGGCGGCGGAATTGCCTGGGAAATGGCGATTTTATTTCCAGATCTGATTGAAAATTTAATTCCGGTGGCTTCCGACTGGAAAGCATCGGATTGGATTTTAGGGCATAACAAAGTGCAATTTCAAATTTTGGAAAATTCAAAAAAACCATTGCACGACGCGCGAATGATGGCGATGCTTTTTTACAGAAGTCCAGCTTCTTTTCAATCGCGTTTCAACAGAACGGTGAACCCCAATTTGGGCATGTACAACATCGAAAGCTGGTTGCTGCACCACGGTGAAAAACTGGAAGGCCGTTTTACCTTGCACGCCTATAAAGTGATGACGCATTTGTTGAGTTCTGTTGATATTTCGAAAAAATTTGTAGGCATTGAGGAAGCTTTGGCAACATTAAATTCGAAGGTAATTATGATAGGCATCGACTCCGATTTGTTTTTCGTTGCCTCCGACAATAAGGAAACCGCAAAAATATTGCGTCAAAAAAATAAGGAAGTTGAATATAAAGAAATCAAATCCATTCACGGTCACGATGCATTTCTCATTGAATTTGAACAATTGGTAGCCGCATTAAGTGACGTTTTTAAATATAAATTATGATAGTTGTAAAATTTGGAGGAAAATCATTGGCCAACGGAACCGGTTTAAAACATACCCTGGCCATTGTTGAAAATAAAATAATGAATGGGGAAAAAATTGCCTTGGTGGTTTCCGCAAGAGGCGAAACAACCGATCATTTGGAGTCTATTTTGGAAAAGGCAAAAAACGATTTGCCTTATGCAGAGGAGTTTGAAGCGTTTAAAAAATACCAAATAGTTGGCGGTGAAGGCGTTGATTTGTCGGCGGAATTTAAACTGCTCGATGAAATTTTCAGGGGCGTAAATTTGTTGGGCGATTACAGTGAAAAAGTGAAAGACCAGGTGCTTTCCCAGGGAGAAATACTGTCGGGAAAATTTATTTCCTATTTGCTGAATAAAAAAGGGATCAAAGCCAATTTTGTGGATTCAAGAACCTTGATAAAAACCAACAACCAATTTGGAAAAGCATTGCCTTTTGAATCTGTTTCCGAAGAAAATGTCATCGCGCATTTTCAAAAGCACAATGGCGACACCATTCAGGTGATTACAGGTTTCATCGCTTCAAACTTGCAGGGCGAAACCACCACTTTGGGAAGAAACGGCAGCAATTATACCGCCGCGCTGATCGCCAATTATTTGAATGCAAAAGAGCTTCAGAATTACACGCACGTGAACGGAATTTACACGGCAAATCCCGATTTGGTGGAGAATTCACAAATAATTGAAAAACTCACCTATCAGGAAGCCAACGAAATGGCAAATTTTGGCGCGACTATTTTGCACGCAAAAACCATCATTCCTTTAATCGAGAAAAATATTCCTTTGCGCATTTTGAACACGTTTGATGCTGAAAATAAAGGAACTTTAATCGGTTCGGAAACAGAACAGGGCGGCATAAAATCGTTGACGGTGCAGGATGATGTGGCTTTGGTGAATTTAATCGGACGCGGATTGTTAGGAAAAGTTGGCGTGGACGGACGAATTTTTACGGCTTTGGCGAAAGAAAATATTAGCGTGAGCATTATTTCCCAAGGTTCTTCGGAACGGGGAATCGGATTTATTGTGGACGCCAAAAACGGATTCAAAGCGAAAATGGTCTTGGAAAATGAGTTCAAAAATGAATTTCAGACCAAAGACATCAGCCAGATTTATGTGACCGAAAATGTGTCGGTGATTTCCATCATCGGACAAAGTTTGCATTCCTTTAACCAGCCTTATGGCGCCTTGATCAAAAACCGCGTGACGCCCATATTGATCAATAACACCGTGACCGGCGCCAATGTTTGTCTGGTGGTGAAAAAATCGGATTTAAACAAAGCGGTGAATGTGATTCACGGTGAAATCTTCGGAATTTCAAAACGAATCAATATTGCCATTTTTGGAAAAGGTTTGGTGGGCGGAACGCTGATTGATCAAATTTTAAAAAGCCAACAGAACATTTTAAAACGAAAAAACATCGATTTAAACATTTTTGCGGTGGCGAATTCCACGAAAGTGTTGTTCGACAAAAACGGAATTTCAGAAAATTGGGCAATTGAATTGGAAGAAAATTCAACTCAAAATTATAAGGTAAAGGACATAATTGATTATGCGGAAAAAAACCATCTTGAAAATTTAATTGCGGTGGACAATACCGCAAGTGCTCAGTTTGTTGACAATTATATTGATTTGGCGGAAAACGGATTCGATTTGATTTCTTCCAACAAAATAGCCAATACCAAGTCGTATGCATTTTACAAATCGCTGCGGCAAACCTTAAAAGACAACAAAAAATCTTATTTGTATGAAACCAATGTGGGCGCCGGTTTGCCGTTGATTGACACGATTAAACTGTTGCACGATTCCGGCGAAAACATCACTTGCATTAGAGGCGTTTTCTCGGGTTCGTTGAGTTATTTGTTTAACAATTTTTCGGCTGATGACCGTCCGTTTAGCGAGGTGTTGCAGGAAGCGATCAACCAGGGTTTTACGGAACCGGATCCTCGTGAGGATTTATGCGGAAACGACGTGGGAAGAAAATTGCTGATTTTGGCAAGGGAACTCGATTTGCAAAATGAATTGGCCGACGTGACCATTGAAAACTTGATTCCGGAAAATTTAAGAACCGGTGCTGCTGATTTATTTTTGAAAAGATTGGGAGAAATGAATGCGCATTTTCAGCAAATAAAAGACGACCAAAAACCAAATCACGTTTTGCGTTATATCGGGGAAATCTCGGGCGATTTGCAGCAGGACAAAGGAAATTTGGAAGTAAAATTGGTTTCTGTGCCAAGTAACAGCGCACTGGGACAAATACAGGGCGCCGATGCAATTTTTGAAATTTATACCGAATCTTATGGTGAAAAGCCATTGGTAATTCAAGGTGCCGGCGCTGGAGCAGCAGTAACCGCCCGAGGCGTTTTCGGGGATATTTTGCGATTGGCGGATAAAAATTAGTCCACCGAAGGTGGAAAAGTTAAAAGTTAAAAGTTAAAAGTTTGTTGTAAACACTATTCGAATTTCAAAACAAACTCCCTTTCCTTAGGAAAGGGCTGGGGATAGGATTAAAAGTTCACCAAGAAACACAAAAAAAACCGTCACCCTGAGCGCACCCGAAGGGCAAACAAACAATAATATGAGCGACAAGAATTTCGAAACCGAAGCCATCAGAAACCAAATGGAACGTTCCCAGTTTATGGAGCATTCAACGCCTTTGTACTTAACTTCAAGTTTTGTGTTTGAGGATGCCGAAGAAATGCGTGCTGCTTTCAGCGAAGAAAATGACCGAAACATTTATTCCCGTTTCAGCAATCCGAACACGACCGAATTTACCGACAAAGTGGTGCAAATGGAAGGCGCGGAAGCCGGTTATGCTTTTGCCACCGGAATGGCGGCAGTTTTTTCCACCTTTGCGGCTTTGTTAAGCAGCGGCGACCATATTGTTTCGGCACGTTCTGTTTTTGGTTCGACCCATACCTTGTTTACCAAGTATTTTCCGAAATGGCAGATTGAAACCTCTTATTTCGATATTAACAATCCTGACGAAATAGAACTTTTAATAACGCCTGCGACCAAAATATTGTATGCGGAATCGCCTACCAATCCGGGGGTGGATATTATCGATTTGGAATTGTTGGGTAACATCGCCAAAAAACACAATTTGTTGTTGGTAATCGACAATTGTTTTGCCACGCCTTACATTCAGCAGCCCATAAAATTTGGAGCGGATTTGGTCATTCATTCGGCTACAAAATTGATGGACGGACAAGGCCGTGTTTTGGGCGGCGTGGTGGTTGGAAAAGCGGATTTGGTGCGCGAAATCTATTTATTTTCTCGAAATACGGGTCCGGCATTGTCACCTTTTAACGCCTGGGTGTTGTCCAAAAGTCTGGAAACTTTGGCGGTTCGCGTAGAGAAACATTGCGAAAATGCAATGAAGGTTGCCGATTTTTTGGAAAGCCATGAAAAAATTGAAAAAGTGAAATATCCTTTTTTGATATCGCACCCGCAATATGAGATTGCCAAAAAGCAAATGAAACTGGGCGGAAATATCATTGCCGTGGAGGTGAAAGGCGGCTTGGAAGCAGGAAGAAACTTTTTGAATGCGCTGAAAATGTGCTCTTTGTCGGCCAATTTGGGCGATACCCGAACCATTGTCACCCATCCGGCATCCACCACGCACAGCAAACTTTCATCAGAAGAACAATTGGCGGCGGGAATTACGCCCGGTTTGGTTAGGATTTCGGTTGGATTGGAGCATGTTGCAGACATTATTCAGGATATTGATGATGCTTTGAGGCGTTAAGTGTCCGAAGTCCGAAGACAGAAGTCAGGAGTTAAAGAGGGAATAAGCTATAATCTTTTAGCAACAAGGGGATTTAAAATTCTAAAATTCTAAAATCGTAAATCGTAAATCAAAAATCGTAAATCGATTTCGCGTTAGGGGTTGCAGTGTAAAACCTTTTTGCGCTTTTTGGCGAAAAAAGTTTGGAACGAAAAACCCGACCGCCTTTTCGGCGGGAACGCCCAAAAAAATAACATCAACGCTAAAAAACGTTAAATAGTTAAATTTGATCAATCTATTAGCCTATCGAATTGGTAGAGTATTAAAAAAAATGTATTTTTGTTGCCGATAAAAAGATTTAGCACACCAAACAACTATGATAATAGACCAAATTATAACATCATCCAAAACAGTTGTCGATAAAGGTTTTGAGGCCGATGTAAAATCGGAGAAACCGATTCGCAGCATTGTGAAAGCAATGAGTTGGCGGATTGTAGGGACCGTTGATACCATGGTCATTTCCTGGTTTATTACGGGAGAATTAAGTATGGCGCTGTCTATCGGTTCCATTGAGGTGATTACCAAAATGGTGCTTTACTATGGCCACGAACGGATTTGGAATTTAATAAAATGGAGAAAACAATGAGAAATTTAGATTTGGAACGCCTCAATAAGGAACTGGAACAGAAATCGCCCGGAGAAATTATCGATTGGGCATTGTCGCTGGCTTCGGCACCTGTGCTTACCACAAATTTCAGGCCTTATGAAGTTGCTATTTTATATGCCTGCACCAAAGTTAAAAATGATTTAAAGGTGATTTGGTGCGATACAGGCTACAACACGCCGCAAACTTATGCGCATGCCAATGATTTAATTGAAAAATTAGGTTTAAATGTGCATTTATATGTGCCAAAACAAACTGCGGAACACAGAAATGTGACCATGGGAATTCCTCAAATTGAAGATCCTATGCATCAAGTTTTTACGGAACAGGTGAAGTTAGAGCCTTTTAACCGGGCGATGGCGGAACACAAACCCGATGTTTGGTTTACCAATTTGCGCAAAGGACAAACGGCTTTCAGGGACAATATTGGCATTGTTTCTTTAAGCAAAGACGGTGTTTTGAAGGTGAGCCCATTTTACCATTGGACTGATGAACAGCTGGACAATTATTTAAGATTATACCAATTGCCAAACGAATTCACGTATTTTGATCCAACAAAAGTGTTGGAAAACAGAGAATGCGGTTTGCATTCATAAAACAGAAAAAATGACAGAGAAATTATTAATAAACGCACTGGAAAACGAAGCAATTTATATTTTTAGGGAAGTTGTCGCACAATTTGAAAAACCGGTATTGTTATTTTCCGGCGGAAAAGATTCCATAACCTTGGTTCGATTGGCCCAAAAAGCATTTTATCCGGCAAAAATTCCCTTTCCGTTGATGCATATTGATACCGGACATAATTTTCCCGAAACCATTGAGTTTCGAGATAGACTGGTTAAGGAATTGGGATTGGAATTGATTGTGAGAAATGTACAGGACAGCATCGACCAAGGAAAAGTAAAAGAAGAATCGGGCAGATATTCAAGCAGAAATGTACTGCAAACAACCACCTTGCTAGATGCCATTGAAGAATTTAAATTTGACGCCTGTATTGGCGGCGCACGAAGAGATGAAGAAAAAGCCAGAGCGAAAGAACGTATTTTTTCCGTTCGTGACGATTTTGGACAGTGGGACGAAAAAAACCAGCGTCCGGAATTGTTCGATATGCTGAACGGGCAAATTCAGCTCGGACAAAATGTGCGTGTTTTTCCTATTTCAAACTGGACAGAATTAGACGTGTGGACCTACATCGAAAATGAAGATCTGGAGATTCCTTCCATTTATTTTGCGCACAAGCGCGACATATTTATGCGGGACGGACTTATTTGGTCGGCATCGGAACACGTGTTTAAAGATGATGAAGAAGAAGTGGAAGAACGGATGGTTCGTTTCAGGACAGTGGGCGATATGAGTTGTACCGCGGCAGTGGATTCTTATGCGGGAACAATTCGCGAAGTGGTCGCTGAAATCAGAGATTCAAGCATATCCGAACGTGGCGCCAGAATTGACGATAAACGTTCCGAAGCAGCGATGGAAAAACGAAAACAACAAGGGTATTTCTAGTGTTGAGTTGTAAGTTCTAAGTTTTAAAAAAGTGTTAAATAAAAAAATGAAAGTTGGGAATTTGAAGTTGGTTTGAACTTAAAAAAGCAAACAACCAGCAACTCACAACCAACAACCAAAAAATATATGGAAGTATTAAAAATAGCAACGGCAGGAAGTGTGGACGACGGTAAAAGTACGTTAATCGGACGTTTATTGTACGACACAAAATCGTTAACCGACGATAAATTGGAGGCCATTGAAAAAAGCAGCAAACAAAAAGGGTACGATTATTTGGATTTTTCTCTGGCGACAGACGGCTTGGTGGCTGAACGCGAACAGGGAATTACCATTGATGTGGCACATATTTATTTTTCAACAGCAACCAGAAGTTACATCATTGCCGACACGCCCGGCCATGTGGAATATACCAGAAATATGGTTACCGGCGCTTCAACGTCGCAAGTGGCCATTATTTTGATTGATGCGCGTCACGGCGTAATTGAGCAAACCTATCGCCACTTTTTTATCAGCAATCTGTTGCGGATTAAAAGCGTGATTGTGGCCGTAAATAAAATGGATTTGGTGAATTTTTCAGAAGAAAGATACAACGAAATTAAAGCTGATTTTGAAAAACTGGTGGAGAAAAGCGACTACGAAGATCAAAACATCACCTACATTCCGGTGAGTGCCTTAAAAGGAGATAATGTGGTGGATAAATCGGAGGCGATGCCTTGGTTTGGCGGACAAACATTATTGGAATATTTGGAGAAACTGGATACCGTAAATATTTATAACAGAGGTAAAATGCGTTTTCCTGTGCAGTATGTGATTCGCCCGAAAACAGAAGAATTCCACGATTTTAGAGGGTATGCAGGTAAAGTATATGGCGGCGACATCAATGTGGGCGATGAAGTGGTGGTGCTTCCTTCTGAAACAAAAACAAAAATTAAGGAAATTTATTTCAATGATAAAAAATACCAAAGTGCCGCACGAAGATCCTCCATTTCGGTAACCTTAGAAAACAATGTGAATGTAAGCAGGGGCGATATGATTGTAAAATCAGACGAATTGCCAAGAATTGAAAAAGCATTTACGGCCACCGTTTCCTGGATGGATGGCAGACCATTGGCACCGGGTTCAAAATACACATTGCAACATGGCGTGAACAAGGTCATTGCTAAAGTGAGTGCCATAAATCATAAAATACACCCCGATTTTTCAGGGGTTGAGAAAGATGTCACCAGTTTAAATATGAATGATATTGCTTCAGTATCCTTTCAATTGAACAAACCCATTTTTTTCGACGCTTTTAAAGAACACAGAACCAACGGCTCTTTTATTTTAATAGATCCGCAAACAAATCATACAGCAGGAGTTGGGTTTATAGAATAGAGGCCCGAAGGTGTTAAAAATATAAATTCATTGCGATTAATTCCCTTCTAGAGAGGGTAGGGGCAATGTCATTAAGTTAAGACTTTGACGCTCTTTTTTTGTCCTGCCGAGGTACGAGGAATCTCATAATGGTTAGCCAATTTGATGTGATTCCTCCTTTGTCGGAATGACAAATACCCTTAACTTAATGACATTGGGTTTAGGGGTGTGTAAAAAACATGAAAGGGAGAAGAAATTAACAAAAACCGTTCAATACTAATTTAAGCTGAAAAGTTCATTTTAAAAAAGCTTTTTTAACAAAACAACAAACTCCTTTTCCTTTTGAAAAGGCTGGGGATAGGAAAAAAAATCAAAAACATATAAAATCTTAAATTCATAAAATCTATGAAATAGGGAGCTTTTTCTACTAACATAAAAACAAAATACCATGCAAAGTTTCAGAACCGAAATCGAGAATCCGATTATCGAGAAGGACATTATTGACCTTGAAAAAAAAATCAGTCTTTATTACGAAGGAAATATAGACGAAGCACGCTTCAGAAGTCTGCGTTTGGCCCGTGGCGTTTACGGACAACGTCAGTTTGGCGTTCAGATGATCCGGATTAAATTGCCTTATGGCAAAATTTCAGGGGAACAATTACACAGAATTTCCGCTGTTTCCGATGAATATTCTCGTGGAAGGCTGCATATTACCACGCGTCAGGACATCCAAATTCACCACGTAAGCTTAGACAGAACGCCCGAGCTTTGGGCCGAATTGGAAAAAGACGACATTACCTTGCGGGAAGCCTGTGGAAATACAGTTAGAAATGTAACCGCTTCGGAAACTGCAGGGATTGACAGCAATGAACCTTTTGACGTTTCTCCTTATGCCCAGGCAGCTTTTGAATTCTTTTTAAGGAATCCAATATGTCAGGAATTGGGCCGGAAATTCAAGATTTCTTTTTCTGCGACTGATGAGGATACGGCATTGAGTTTTATGCATGATTTGGGTTTTATCGCCAAAATTAAAGATGGAGAAATCGGATTTAAAGTGATGCTCGGCGGCGGTTTGGGTTCACAGGCCCGATTGGCCGATACCTTGTATGAGTTTTTGCCTTCGGATAAAATAATTCCGGTCACGGAAGCTGTTTTGCGGGTTTTCGACCGACATGGTGAACGTACCAAAAGAGCTAGAGCGAGATTGAAATTTTTGGTGAAGGAAATTGGTTTGGAGGCTTTTGTGAAATTGGTTTCTGAAGAGCAAAAGGCATTGTCCAATGCAACGGTTAAAATTGACATTTCCAGCTACGAAACTGAAATTTCAGTTCCGAAATTGTCGGTTCCTTCGGTTAAAATTGAAGATGAAAAGCAATACAATCTATGGAAATTAACCAATGTGATTCCGCAGAAACAAAAAGGATTTTACGCCATTGGAATCAAAATCCACCTGGGCGATTTTTATACCGATAAAGCACGCTTACTGGCTGATTTGGTTCAAAAATATGCAGCCAATGAATTGCGCCTGACTTTGCGCCAAAACATCTTGATTCCTTTTGTAAAAGCTGAATTACTGCCTTTCTTTTATGCCGAACTTCATAAATTGGGTTATGCGGAAGCAGGATACAACGGTATTTTCGACATTACTTCTTGTCCGGGAACCGACACCTGTAACCTGGGAATTGCGAGCAGTACGGGAATCACCCGAGAATTGGAAAAAGTATTGAAAAATGAATTTCCGCAGTTGGCCGCCAACAAAGAAATTACCATAAAAATAAGCGGTTGCATGAATGCTTGTGGCCAACATACGATGGCAAGCATCGGTTTTCAGGGAATGACCATCAAGTCGGGTAAATTGGTGGCGCCGGCTTTGCAGGTGCTTTTGGGCGGAGGCGTTTTAGGAAACGGTGCGGGAAGAATTGCCGATAAGGTGATCAAAGTTCCCAGCAAAAGAGGTCCGGAGGCCTTAAGAGCAATTTTAAATGATGTGGGAGTTAATCGTAACGCAGAAGAATCATTTTTGGACTATTACGACCGACAAGGAGAAATCTATTTTTACAATTTGTTGAAACCGCTGGCCGACAGTTCCAATTTACAGGAAAGCGATTTTACGGATTGGGGAAGTGACGAACCTTTTGAAATGGCCGTTGGTGTTGGCGAATGCGCGGGAGTCGTGATTGATTTGGTGGCCACTTTGTTGTTGGACAGCGAGGAGAAAATAGAAAATGCCGCAGAAGCTTTGAAATTAGACCAGTTTGCCGACAGTATTTATTATGCTTACACCAGTTTGGTGAATACAGCAAAAGCCTTGTTGCTGACAAAAGACAAAACAACCAATACGCAAGCGGGAATAATTTCTGAATTTGAAACCCTTTTTGCCGATGAAATTGTTTTGGAAAGTACGTTTTCTGAGTTTGTGTATCAAATTCAACAAAAGGAGCCAACCAAAGAATTTGCCCAAAAATATTTGAAAGATGCGCAATTGTTCTATGAAAAAGCAACGGAATTACGGACTAAAATTTTAGGTGATGAAACGAGCATAACAAATTTTGATACACATAGGAATGATCAATAGCGAACTGCAGCTGTTACCGCTAAAAAATAAAATTTTAACAGATGAAAGCGAATAAGAATCCGAAAGTAACCTTGGTGGGCGCCGGGCCGGGAGATCCGGAATTGATTACTGTGAAAGGCGTTAATGCACTGATGAAAGCGAATGTGGTATTGTACGACGCATTGGTTTGCAGAGAATTGCTGAAATATGCGCCATTGGCAAAAAAAATATTTGTGGGAAAACGAAAAGGATTTCACAGCCATTCGCAGGACGAAATAAATGAATTGATGGTGAAATACGCCTTTCAATACGGAAACGCCGTTCGATTAAAAGGCGGCGATCCGTTTGTTTTTGGACGCGGCGCGGAAGAAATTGATTATATCGAATCTTTTGGCATTGAAACGGAAGTTATTCCGGGAATTTCCTCGGCGATGGCAGTACCTGCAAGTCAGGGCATCGCCCTTACGAAAAGAGGAATTGCCGAAAGTTTTTGGGTCATCACCGGCACCACATCCGACAGAAAATTGTCGGATGATGTGTTTTTGGCGGCGCAGTCAACCGCAACCATCGTTATTTTAATGGGAATGGGCAAACTCAGCGAAATTGTGGCAATTTTCAAAAAATTCGAAAAAGGCGATGTGCCAACGGCAATCATCCAAAACGGCACCACCAAAAACGAAAAAATTGGTGTGGCAACCATCGATTCAATTCTGGAAGTTGTTGAAGCGCAAAAATTGGCTTCACCGGCAATCATCGTGATTGGGGAAGTGGTGAAACACAGCGCAAAATTAAAGGCGTTTTTTGAAGAAATAATACTAAAACACCAATCAGCATAAAAAATAACATTTTATTTAGAATCATTATAAATAAAAAACACGAATTTTGCATTTTTAAACGATTACAACTAAATATTACTACTAAATACTACTACTAAAAAAAATGATTAAAACAGATATATTAATTATCGGAGCGGGACCTGTTGGGTTGTTTACCGTGTTTGAGGCAGGTTTGCTGAAGCTTCGATGTCACTTAATTGATGCATTGCCTTATGCGGGCGGACAGTGTGCCGAGATTTATCCCAAAAAGCCGATTTATGACATTCCTGCCTTCCCCGAAATTTTGGCGGGAGATTTGATTCAAAATTTGGCACAGCAAATTGCGCCTTTTGAGCCAACCTACACATTAGGGGAAAGAGCAGAAACCATAGAAAAATTGGCCGACGGCAATTTTAAAGTGACCACCAATAAAGGAACGGAACACAGTACGGCTGCAGTTATTATTGCCGGCGGATTAGGCTCCTTTGAACCAAGAAAACCACCTATTGAAGGCATTTCGGCTTATGAAGACTGTGGCGTGAACTATATGATTAAAGATCCTGAAATTTTCAGAAATAAAAGGGTCGTAATTTCCGGTGGCGGAGATTCTGCACTGGATTGGACCATCTTTTTAGCCAATGTGGCGCGTGAAGTGATTCTGGTACATCGAAAAAATGAATTCAGGGGCGCATTGGATTCCGTGGAAAAGGTTTCGGAACTCGCCAAAAAAGGAAAAATAAAACTGATTACCGAAGCGGAAGTTACAGAAATTCACGGCAACGGAAAGGTGGAATCGGTGATTGTAAACCATGCTAAAGAAGGAAATATTGAAGTTCCCTGCGATCATTTTATCCCATTGTTTGGCTTGTTGCCCAAATTGGGTCCCATTGCAAACTGGGGATTGGAGATTGAAAAAAATGCCATAAAAGTGAACAATGCGCTGGATTACAGCACCAATATTCCGGGTATTTTTGCGGTGGGCGACGTAAACACCTATCCTGGAAAGCTGAAATTGATCTTATGCGGATTTCATGAAGCCACAATTGCGGTGCAATTTGCCTACAACATTGTAAATCCGGGTAAAAAATATTTAATGAAATACACCACTGTGAACGGAATTACGGGTTTTAACGGAGAAACCAAAAAATCAGAAAAAGCAGTCGTAAAAAGCATCTAAGATGTCAGATATAAAAGTAAAAATAAAAGACAGGTTTGGTGTAAGTCATTTACTGGATGCTCCAACCGATATGGCCATGAATATTATGGAACTCTGTAAAGCGTACGAATTGCCTGTTGAAGGCACTTGTGGCGGTATGGCCATGTGTGCGTCGTGCCAGTGTTATGTGCATTCCAACCATGAATTGTCGGAAATTGGCGAGGCGGAAGAGGAAATGCTGGATCAGGCATTTTTTGTGAAAGAAAACAGCCGTTTGGGCTGTCAGTTGTACCTTTCCATAGAAATGGACGGACTGGAATTGGAATTGGCGCCGGAAAGTTAATATAAATCAGCCAACATGGAACAAAACGAATTATACCCGATTTTTTTAAAAGTGGCCGAGCTTGAAGTCCTCATTGTCGGCGGCGGAAATGTTGGTTTGGAAAAACTGAGTTTTTTGCTAAAATCCAGCCCAAATGCCAAAGTCACCATCGTTTCCCTCAATTTTTTGCCAGAATTGATCGCGTTGGCAAAAAATCACAACGCAGAAATAATTGAAGCGGCGTACCATAATTCTTTTCTGGAGGGAAAGCATATCGTCATAGCGACAACAGATGTGATTGAAGTCAATATTCAGGTGTACAAAGATTGCAGGCAACGGAATATCCTGGTCAATGTGGCCGACAATCCGCCATATTGCGATTTTTATATGGGCGGCATCGTTACCAAAGGCAACATCAAAATCGCCATTTCAACCAACGGGAAGTCGCCTACGTTGGCAAAACGCCTGCGCCAGTTTCTGGAAGAAGTCATACCAAACAACATCAACGAGCTCGCAGAAAATATAAACAGCTACCGAAAATCTACCGGTGGCACCTTTTCAGAAAAAGTGGCAGCATTAAACGAATTGACAAAATCCCTGTTAATTAAATAATAAATTCCCCGTTTCGTTTGTAATTCAGCGCCTTATTGCGTTAATTTGCAGCCAAGTTCATAAACACAGTGATCACAGTTATTAAGAAAGGCAGAGGGATTAGACCCGTTGAAGCCTTAGCAACCCTTTATTCATAAAGAAGGTGCTACATTCTACCAAAATATTTTGGATAGATAACGAAGAGACTTTTCCAGAATTCTTCATGCATTTTTTAATAATTTTTTGGGCGTTACCCTGCGGGTCGGGCTTTTCGCTATATTTTGATTTGCCTTTTCGGCGAATCAAAAAAAGGATAAGTTTACCCTGAGCGCAGTCGAAGGGCAATCCCTAACGCAAACTGAATTAATGATGAATAATTAATAATGAATAATTGAAAATTAAAAATCCTCTAATCGATTAATTTATAATTCAAAATTCATAATTCAACATAATAATAAGAAAAACCAATAACCATCAACAATGAGTAACATAAAAGAAGAAATACAAAAACGAATATTGGTACTTGATGGTGCTATGGGAACCATGATTCAGCAATACCGTTTTTCGGAATCAGCTTACAGGGGCGAACAGTTTAAAGATTTTCATCTTTCCGTAAAAGGAAATAACGATATGCTTTCCATCACCCAGCCACAGGCCATCAAGGAAATCCACCGAAAATACCTGGAAGCGGGCGCCGACATTATTGAAACCAATACCTTTTCGAGCACCACCATCGCCATGGCCGATTATGAAATGGAGGCATATGTGTACGAAATCAACTACCAGTCGGCAAAAATAGCCAGGGAAGTTGCCGATGAATTTACCGCTAAAAATCCCAGCAAGCCGAGATTTGTGGCAGGATCTATCGGGCCCACAAATAAAACCGCCAGCATGTCTCCCAAAGTAAACGACCCCGGATTTAGGGCAGTCACTTTTAACGATCTAAAGTTGGCCTACAAACAACAAACCGAAGCGTTGCTCGATGGCGGCGTGCATGTTTTATTGGTGGAAACGGTGTTTGACACGCTCAATGCAAAAGCGGCTTTGTTTGCCATTGAAGAAGTGAAAGAAGAACGAAATATCGACGTGCCCATTATGTTAAGTGGCACCATCACCGACGCCAGCGGCAGGACCTTGTCCGGACAAACAGCCGAAGCTTTTTTAATTTCCGTTTCGCACATACCATTATTGTCTATCGGCTTTAATTGCGCGTTGGGCGCCAATCAGTTAACGCCACATTTGGAAGTGCTGGCAAGAAAATCGAACCTGCCGGTTTCCGCACATCCAAACGCCGGATTGCCGAATGCTTTCGGGGAATATGATGAAACGCCCGAACAAATGGCAGCTCAGATTAAAACCTATCTGGACAAACATTTGGTGCGGATTATTGGCGGTTGCTGCGGCACAACGCCGGCACATATCAAGGCCATTGCCGATTTGGTTCACAATCATTCGTAGGGACAAGCGGCGCCAATAAATTGTTGTTGGTTTTTAGTTGTTGGTTGTTGGGGATTGTAATTTAAGAAAATTAAAAAATGAAATCATATACAGATTTAGAAGTTTGGGTTGAAGCTAGAAAGCTAGTTAATAAGGTGTATTTGTTGAGTAAGCAATTTCCTAAAGAAGAAATGTATGGCATTACCAATCAAATAAGAAGAAGTGCTGTTTCAATTCCATCAAATATTGCGGAGGGATGCGGTAGAAGCAGTTCAAAAGAAACCGCTTATTTTCTCCATATTGCGAAAGGTTCTTTATATGAATTGGAAACTCAAATGTATTTGTCTTGTGACCAAAACTATATTACAAAAGAAGAATTAGCGTCAAATTTAGAACAAGTCGTTTGTTGTAAAAAGTTAGTAAGTGGGTTTATTAATTATTATAAAAAATTATGATGAGTTTAGATCCCAACAACCAACAACCAACAACTTGCAACCAAAAAAGGTGGCTAAAGTTGTCAGGATTAGAACCACTTATTTTGAATGAAAACAGCAATTTCATCAATGTTGGCGAACGCACCAATGTGGCGGGTTCCCGTAAGTTTTTGCGTTTGATTAAGGACGAGAAATTTGATGAGGCGCTTGCCATTGCAAGGCATCAGGTGGATGGTGGTGCGCAAATTATTGACGTGAATATGGACGACGGATTGATCGACGGAAAAGAAGCCATGGTTCAGTTTCTGAATTTAATTGCTTCAGAACCCGATATTTCAAGGGTTCCGGTGATGATCGACAGTTCAAAATGGGAGATTATTGAAGCCGGTTTGCAGGTGGTGCAGGGAAAATGTGTGGTCAATTCCATCAGCCTAAAAGAAGGGGAAGCCACCTTTATAAAACAGGCTAAATTAATCAAGCGTTACGGCGCGGCGGTGATCATCATGGCATTTGATGAGGTTGGCCAAGCTGACAATTTCGACCGAAGAATAGAAATCGCTAAGCGTTCCTATGATATTTTGGTGAATGCCGTAAAGTTTCCTTCAGAAGACATTATTTTCGATTTAAATATTTTTCCGGTGGCTACGGGAATGGATGAACACAAAAGAAATGCGCTCGATTTTATTGAAGCGACGCGTTGGGTTCGCGAAAATTTGCCCAATGTGAGCGTAAGCGGCGGCGTGAGCAATGTTTCGTTTTCTTTCAGGGGAAATGATTCCGTGCGCGAAGCCATGCATTCGGTGTTTTTATACCACGCCATTAAAGCCGGAATGAATATGGGTATCGTAAATCCGACCATGTTGGAGGTGTATGATGAAATTCCAAAAGATTTACTGGAACGTGTTGAAGATGTCATTTTAAACAGAAGAGATGACGCCACAGAGCGATTGTTAACTTTTGCCGAAAGCGTCATAAGTTCTGTAAAAGAGCATAAAGTAGACCTGTCATGGCGTGAAAAATCCTTACAGGAAAGAATTACGCATGCCTTGGTAAAAGGCGTGGATGAATTTATTTTGGAAGATGTTGAAGAGGCAAGAATACATGCCGCAAAACCGATAGAAGTGATCGAACAGCACTTGATGACCGGGATGAATGTTGTGGGCGATTTGTTTGGATCGGGAAAAATGTTTTTGCCGCAGGTGGTAAAATCTGCCCGAGTGATGAAACGCGCCGTAGCTTATTTACAGCCGTTTATTGAAGCCGCAAAAGGCCCCCTAGCCCCCGAAGGGGGAATTAAAACAACGCAACATTGGGAAACTGCCGATCCTTTGAATTATCGATTATTAAAAGAGTTTGCCCTTAAAATGCGCAATGAACCAACCGATGCTGAAAGGCTTTTATGGAATGTTTTAAGCGGAAAAAAACTCGAAGGCCACAAAATTAGAAGGCAGCATATCATTGGAAATTATATTGCGGATTTTATTTGTTTAAAATCGAATTTAATTATTGAAATTGATGGATTGATACACCAATTGCCCGAAAATATTGTGAGTGATGAAGAACGTACAAAATGGCTGGAAAAAGAGGGGTTTCGGGTGCTGCGTATTACAAATAATGAAGTTCTGTCCAATTTGGATGACGTTTTGGATAAAATAATAAAAGCGTTGGCGGTTCCCCCTTTGGGGGTTAGGGGGCCGGGTGCTGGCAAAATATTACTCGCTACTGTGAAGGGCGATGTTCACGATATCGGAAAAAATATTGTGGGTGTGGTATTGAATTGCAACAATTATGAGATTATCGATTTGGGCGTGATGGTATCTGCCGAAAAAATAATTGAAACGGCCAAAAATGAAAATGTAGACGTGATTGGGTTGAGCGGACTCATAACGCCGTCATTGGATGAAATGGCTTATGTTGCAGAAGAAATGGAACGCCAAAATTTTAAAGTGCCTTTGCTGATAGGCGGCGCCACTACCTCAAAAGCGCATACGGCCGTTAAAATTGACACCCAATATTCCAATGCGGTGATTTATGTAAATGATGCTTCAAGGGCGGTTACGGTGGTCGGGAATTTAATTAACGACAACAATACGGTGGTTGATTATGTGAAAAGTATCAAGGACGATTATGTGACGGTTCGGGAAGGATTTTATAACCGATCCGAGAGAAAGGAATATTTATCCTTAGCCGATGCCCGGGAAAATAAGTTTAAAATAGATTGGAAAACTGCAAGTATTGCCGTTCCGAACTTTACCGGAATAAAAGTGATTGAAGAGTTGGATCTCAATAAATTGTTAGAATATATTGACTGGAGCCCGTTTTTCAGGACTTGGGAATTGCACGGAAAATATCCTGCAATCTTAACCGATAAAGTGGTTGGCGAATCGGCGACCCATTTATTTCAGGATGCGAAAAAACTGCTTCAAAAAGTGTTGGATGGAAAGTTGTTAAAAGCAAAAGCAGTTTATGGAATTTTCCCGGCAAATACGGTAAATGTCGATGATATTGAAGTGTATGCAAATGAAACCAAAACTGAAGTTAAAGCCAGGTTTTTAACCTTGCGCCAGCAGTTGAAAAAGAAAGAAGGAACGCCAAGTATGGCACTGGCCGATTTTGTGGCGCCGCAAGAAACCGAGATCACCGATTATATGGGCGCTTTTTGTGTTTCCAC
>JAVVEF010000038.1:0-3074 GCA_032251275.1 Lutibacter sp. | reverse complement strand
GATAGTTTGGCGATGTGGCCGGCTGCATCCGTATCCGGCTATTATTTTGGGAATGAAAACGCCAAATATTTTGGGGTCGGTAAAATAACCGAAGAACAGGTGAAGGATTTTGCCAGAAGAAAAAATATGGATGTTGAAACCGCCAAAAAATGGCTGAGACCTAATCTTAACAATTGAGAATGAATGTTTTCAGAGAAAAAGGAAAAGAGAATAGAGAAAAAAGACCAAAACACTTTAAAATTAGGCATTTGTAATTTTGTAAACCTGACATACCATCAGGCAAATTAAAAAATTCGTAATTCAAAAATCATAGATCGTAAATCGAATTTGCGTTAGCGATAGCAGCGGTATCCTTTTTTGAAATGAAATGGAAAAAAAGATTTAGCGAATAGCGCGACCTGCAAGGAAACGCGTAAAAAAGTTAAAAGTTAAAGGTTAAAAGTTGAATTGGTTTTTTTATTAAAACCAGCAACCAAAAACCAGCAACAAACAACCAAAAAGAAAATGAAAGTAACAGATCACATAAAACAGGCAAAAGGGAAAACATTGTTTTCGTTTGAGATTGTGCCGCCGCAAAAAGGGCAAAACATACAGGAATTGTACGACAATATAAACCCGCTGATGGAATTTAAGCCGCCTTTTATTGATGTGACCACCTCGCGGGAGGAACATGTTTATATTGCGAAAGGAAAGGGACTTCTGGAACAAAAAATTACGCGGATGCGGCCTGGAACGGTGGGGATTTGCGCCTCGTTGAAATACAAATATAATGTAGATGCGATTCCGCATGTGTTGTGTGGCGGATTTACAAAGGAAGAAACGGAATATTTGTTGGTGGATTGTCATTATTTGGGTTTGGACAATGTGATGGCTTTGCGCGGTGACGCGATGAAACACGAAAAATACTTTTCAGCGACCGAAGGCGGCAATACATTTGCATCAGATTTGGTGGTTCAAATCAGCGATTTAAACAGAGGGAAATATTTACACGAACTGATTGAAACTCCTTATAAAACCGATTTTTGCATTGGTGTTGCAGGATATCCGGAAAAACATTTGGAATCGCCAAGTATGGATGCCGATTTGAGAAGACTGAAAGAAAAAATTGATGCCGGAGCCGATTATGTGGTGACCCAAATGTTTTTTGACAATCAGAAATTTTTCGATTTTGTGGATAGAGCGCGGGCTATGGGCATCACGGTTCCTATAATTCCTGGAATAAAACCTATCGCGATAAAACGTCACTTGCAAGTGCTGCCGCAAGTGTTTAAACTGGATTTGCCTGAAACGCTGGTCTCGGAAATTGAAAAATGCAGCAACAATGAACAAGTGAGAGAAGTGGGCATTGAATGGTCCATTGCACAATCTAAAGAGTTGTTAGCCAAAGGCGTTCCTGTTGTTCATTTTTATTCCATGGGGAAATCGGATAATATTAAAGCGATTGCCAAGGAAGTTTTTTAAAAATGTTTAATCGTTTAATTGTTTAATCTAATATTCAAAATCCAAAATCCAAAATTATCGCATTGCCGTATTATCTAATTAGTTAATGGCTTCATAAATAAAAGTAATATGGTGAAAGCGGTTATGGAAAAATATTTGTTTACTTTTGTACTTTCAAAGAGAAATTAATAATTTAAAAAATAGAATATGGCATTAGAAGTAACGGATGCAACTTTTGACGAAGTGGTATTAAAATCGGACAAACCAGTGATGGTTGATTTTTGGGCAGCTTGGTGTGGGCCTTGTAGAATGGTGGCGCCAATTATGGATCAATTAACTGCAGAATACGCTGATAAAGCGTTAATTGTGAAAGTAGATGTGGATGCAAATCAGAAATTTGCTGCGGAATATGGCGTAAGAAATATCCCAACCGTGTTGGTGTTTAAAAATGGTGAAGTTGTTGAAAAACAAGTGGGTGTTGCGCCAAAAGCAACGTATGCACAAAAAATTGAGGCGCATTTATAAGCGTTAACTTTAAGAAAATAAATAGAAAATGCCCGACAAATTGACGGGCATTTTCTATTTAAATACTATATTTACAAGAATCAAATAAGTAACTATGTCCGGTATTTCTTTAGAAAACATTTCTGAATTGCACCACTTGGAACTGTTGGCAAAACAGGTGGTGGAGGGTTTTATTACCGGTATGCACAAGAGTCCGTTTCACGGTTTCTCAGTTGAGTTTGCTGAACATATCAATTACAACCAAGGTGAAAGCACCCGACATATCGACTGGAAATTATATGCAAAAACCAAAAAATTGTTTATAAAACGTTACGAAGAGGAAACCAATTTGCGTTGCCATTTAATTATCGACAATTCGGCTTCCATGCACTTTCCTGTGGTTAAAAATCCGTCCTTGGACAACCTGACAAAAATTGCTTTTTCGGCCATTGCTTCCGCGGCTTTAATGGAATTGCTAAAGCGTCAGAGAGATGCTGTTGGACTCAGTATTTACAGCGACATCAATGAGTATTATGCGCCGGCAAAAGGAAGTGAACGTCACAGGAGGATGGTGATGGCTCATTTGGAAGATTTGTTGGAGCAATCTTCCAAAAAAACCACCGAAACCTATAAATTTTTACACGAAATAGCCGAAAAAATAAGCAGACGATCGCTTGTTTTTTTGTTTACGGATATGTTTCAGACCGACAGAAGCGAAAAAGAACTTTTTGAGGCCCTTCGGCATCTAAAACACAACAAACACGAAGTTGTTTTGTTCCATACTTACGACGAAAAGCTGGAACTTGAGTTCGATTTTGGGGATTCGCCCAAAAAATTTGTGGACGTAGAAACCGGGGAACAGCTGAATTTATACGCCTCATCGGTGAAAAAAAACTATAAAACGGCGATGGAAACCTATTTTAATGCTTTGAGGCTTAAGTGTATGCAGTACAAAATAGATTATGTGCCCGTAGATATCAATAAAGGGTTTAATCAGATTCTAATATCCTATCTCATAGGCCGAAAAAGATTTTTATAATATTTATTGGAAAAACCTTTGTCAATACAAAAAACGCTGTTATATTTGCATCCGCTAAGAGCAACGGTTTGGTAGTTCAGCTGGTTAGAAT
>JAVVEF010000037.1:0-24229 GCA_032251275.1 Lutibacter sp. | reverse complement strand
TAATTAATGATAAAATAATCAAAAAAAATCGGCAATTGATTTCCCTCATTTTTATTGGATAACCGATGACGTATTTTAGAGTTCTAAATTTATTGTTCAATTAAAACTATTTTATTATGAAAACCGATTTTGAATTAAAAAATGACGTATTAGATGAATTGGCTTGGCAACCAAACATCGATGAAACAAAAATTGGTGTTATTGTAGAGAACGGCATTGTGACTCTTAGTGGCGTTGTGGACAATTACACAAAAAAAATAGCAGCGGAAAAAGCGGCAAAAGCTGTAAAAGGTGTGAAAGCTGTTGCACTTGATATTGAAGTGAAATACGGAACCGAGTACAAAAAAACCGACAAAGAAATTGCAAAAGAGGCTGTAAACGCCTTGACTTGGAACACTTCTGTTCCAGATGACAAAGTTTCCATAAAAGTTGAAGATGGCTGGGTTTATTTATCAGGAGAACTTAATTGGTTTTATCAAAAAGACGCCGCTAAAAAAGCAGTTGAAAATTTATTGGGTGTAAAAGGAGTTATCAACAGCATTCAAATAAAACAAGCGGTGGAGCCAACCAATATAAAAGACAGAATTACCAAAGCATTTGAACGTTCCGCAGAAGTTAATGCCAAAAATATCACTGTTTCTGTTGATGGACATACCGTTACATTGCGCGGTAACGTGAATTCAATCGCAGAAAAAGATGAAGCCCAAAGAGCCGCCTATTTGGCGCCTGGCGTATATGAGGTTAAAAATGAGCTTATCGTTCAATATTCACCTGCGTATGTTTAAAGACGTATCCTAAATTCAACGTTGCGCAAAACTGCTGCTAAAAATATTTATAGCCCTGATTATAATTCAATTAGGGCTATTTTTATGGATAATAATGATTAAAAAAATTAAATCTATTTCAAAATCCAAACTTTTAGCAAAAAAACGCCTTATTTATTTGGGTTTTTAATGCATCAGAATAAATTAATCGGCAATATTCAATAATTTATTTATCCTTATTTCAATAAATTTTTCATAAAAAAACATAATTGATTTTCCTCATTTTTTATTGGCTTTTTTTTAAAGTAGTTTTAGTTCAAAGTTATATTGTTAAATTAAAAATTTATACCATTATGAAAACTGATTATGAAATTAAAGAAGATGTTTTAGCGGAATTATTATGGCAACCAAAGATTGACGAAACAAAAATTGGCGTAATTGTGGAGAATGGCGTTGTAACGCTTAGTGGCGTTGTGGACAGTTACTCTAAGAAATTGGCTGCGGAAAAAGCAGTGAAAAATGTAATAGGAGTTAAAGCCGTAGCACTTGATATTGATGTGAAATACGGAACCGAATACAAAAAAACCGACAAAGAAATTGCAAAAGCTGTTGTAAATGCTTTGACTTGGAACAACTCCATACCTGAGGATAAAATTACCGTAAAAGTGGAAGATGGCTGGGTTTATTTATCGGGCAATCTTAACTTTGCTTATCAAAAAGACGCTGCCAAAAAAGCTGTTGATAATTTATTGGGCGTAAAAGGAGTTGTTAACAGCATTAAGATAAAACAAACGACAGAACCAACCAATATAAAAGACAGAATTGCCAAAGCATTTGAGCGTTCCGCAGAAGTGAATGCCAAAAATATCACTGTTTCTGTTGATGGACATACCGTTACATTGCGCGGTAACGTGAATTCAATCGCAGAAAAAGATGAAGCCCAAAGAGCCGCCTATTTGGCGCCTGGCGTATATGAGGTTAAAAATGAATTGACAGTTCAATATTCTCCAGTTTATGTTTAAAATAATGTTTCATAAAACTGTTATTTAAAACATCTATAGCCCTGATTGAAAAAATAAACAATTAGGGCTTTTGTTTATTTATCACAATTCCGCCTATTTTGCTCATTTCAATTGGGTATTTTAGATGGAATTAATAGTTGTTAAAAATGATATTATAATGAAAACAGATAAAGAAATTGCAAAGGCCACAGCAAATGCTTTCTCTTGGGACAACGCAGTACCGGAAGAAAATTTATTTGTTAAGGTTGAATACGGTCAGATTTATTTATCGGGCGAAGTTGATTGGTTTTATCAAAAAGAAGCGGCAAAAAATGCCGTGGAAAATTTATTGAGCGTGAAGAATTTGATAAACACCATCGACGTAAAACACAAAGAGGATTCAAATAAAACAACAGAAAAAATCACCAAAACGCTTGAACGTTTAGCCAATATCGATAGTAAAAATATAAACATTTCGATGGATGGAAATATCGTAACATTAAATGGTTCCGTTCGAACAATTTCGGAAAAAGATGAGATTCAAAAAGTTGCCTATTTTACACAGGGTGTGAAGGAAGTAATAAATGAACTTCAAGTTAATTATCATCCAATTTTCTTTAAATAAATTTTGGGTATTTTGCTGTTTTAAACATTTTGAAAGCGCTTAACCATACTTATGTAATTTGTAGCTTTTTATGGATGATAAAAAATGAGGCAAATGATTTTCCTCATTTTAATTGGATGCATATTATGGTATTTTAGTGATCGAGAACTTGTTAATTTAAAATTATATTATTATGAAAACAGATCATGAAATTAAAAAAAATGTGTTGGATCAATTAATGTGGCAGCCAGAAATAGATGAAACGAAAATTGGTGTTATTGTTGAAAACGGTGTCGTAACTCTTACCGGTGTTGTGGACAGTTACACCAAAAAACTGGCAGTAGAAAAAGCGGTAAAAAGCATCATAGGCGTAAAAGCAATTGTGCTTGATATTGAAGTGAAATATGCAAAAGAATTTATAAAAACTGATGCTGTAATTGCAAAATCTGTAATAAATACATTGGCTTGGAACGGCATTGTGCCCGAAGAAAACATCTCCGTAAAAGTTGAGAACGGCTTGGTATATTTATCTGGGGAGGTGCAATGGTTTTATCAAAAAGATGCTGCAAAAAAAGCCGTGGAAAATTTATTGGGCGTAAAGGGCGTCATTAATAAAATTCAAGTAAAACAAAAAGGGAGACCAACTCAAATTACCCAAAAAATCAGAAAAGCATTTGAACGTTCCGCAGATGTTGACGATAAAAATATTACCCTTTTAGTTGAAAATGATTATGTTAAACTTACCGGCTCTGTCCGAACATTTTTAGAAAAAGAAGCTACCGAAAAAATTGCCTATTTTACGCCCGGCGTAACCAATGTAAAAAACGAACTAAGGGTAGAATACGAACCAATATATGTTTAATCAAAATCAATTATTAAAAAACATTTGTTGGTTCTAAAATCTTTATTCAACAAGGTCTTTTTTTGGTCTCAGGAATATATTGTATCAGCGTAAAAAACCATCCTTCATATAATTGATTATGCAAAAACTTGAAATTCAATCCCAATTAAAAGATAAAGGTATCACAAATCCACAATTACTTAAAGCTTTTGAGGACATTCCTTCAGCCTATTTTTTGTCGAAAAAACTTTATCCATTTGAGGATGTAACCATCGATGACAATCTAATTAAGGTTGAACCCAGAGTTTATACAGTTGCAAAAATGTTGGAAAATTTAAAAATTATACAAGGCGAAAAAATTTTGGCAATTGGTGTCGATTCTGTTTACATCTTGGTCATTCTCTCTAAAATTTGTAAGGAAGTTTATGCTGTAGAAACCAATAATGCCTATGCAAAATGGGCTTTAGAAGTTTTAGAAACGCTAAATGTAACCAATGTCTTTATTACAGTCGGAAATGAAAAACAAGGTTGGGAAGAAAAAGCGCCGTTTGATGTTATTCTTATTACTTCTGAATTTGAAGAAGTTTCAGCTCCTTTAAAAGAACAATTAAAAATTGGCGGACGACTGTTGGTTCCCATTGGTCCGGATTGGGCGCATATCACCTTTGAAATTGTGCAAAGAATTTCGGAAACTAAGTATAATACAGAAAAATTAAGAGACAATTTCTTTATTCCAAATCCTAAAATATTGCCTAAAATAGGCACTGAAGATTTCCCCGAAAAAGAAATTATTGATGAAATTAAAACAAAAGCCATTTCTTTTAACAGTATTGAAGAATTTCCAATTGACGACCTTTTGGAAAGAATTGGGGATGCCAAAGTTGTTTTGCTTGGTGAAGCCTCGCATGGCACCTCCGAATTTTATTTAACCCGCCAGAAAATCACAAAAGCACTGATAGAAAAAAAAGGATTTAATTTTGTCTGCGTCGAGGCCGACTGGTCGGATGCAGAACAAATTAACAGTTACGTGAGAAACAAACAAACCCAAAAAGATTGGAACCCCTTCACCCGTTTTCCCCATTGGATGTGGAAAAATAAGGAAGTGCTTAATTTTGTGGAATGGCTAAAAGAATTCAATTCGGAAAATAACAATAAAACCGGATTTTACGGACTGGATTTATACGGACTGGAAAACTCCATAGAATTGGTCATCAGTTATTTAGAAAAAACAGATAAAGCATTGGCAAATTTGGCCAAAAGTCGCTATTCCTGCATAATGCCTTATATGAACAATCCGGCAATATATGGTAAAATGGTAATTGGCAACCAATTGGAAAGCTGCGAAAATGAAGTGCTAAAAATGTTGGTAGATTTGCTTAAAAATAAAAATAAACTCAACCATTCTCCTGAATATTTTTATGCTTACCAAAATGCAAATGTGGTTGTAGATGCCGAACGTTATTATAAAGCAATGTATTATGGAAGTGCGGAATCGTGGAATTTGCGTGATTTTCATATGTTTTCCACCTTAAAATCCATGTTGTCCTATTTTGGCCCTCAAATCAAAGCAATTGTGTGGGCGCACAATTCTCATATTGGCAATGCCTTGGCAACAGAAATGTATTCAAGGGGCGAAATTAATATCGGCCATTTATGCAAAGAAGATTTTGGGGAAAATTCCTATCATATTGGTTTCGGAACCCATAACGGTACGGTTGCGGCCGCACAAAATTGGGGAAATGCAATGAGCATCATCAACGTAAATAATTCCTTGCCAAAAAGTTATGAAAACCTTTGTCATAAAACCCAAATAGAGGCCTTTACATTGCCATTGCGTGAAAAATTTTCAGGTAAAAGACTAAGAGAACTTTTAAATACCCCAAAATTGGAACGTGCGATTGGCGTGGTTTACAGACCTGAAACAGAGCGCCAAAGCCATTATTTTCAGGCTGCGCTGCCTTCACAATTTGATGAATATGTGTTTTTTAATGAATCACAGGCAGTAACGCCAATTACAAGCACAAATATGTTTCCGAAACTTTCGGAAAACCATCCATTTGTTTTAATGGATAAATAAATTGTGACAAATAGGCTTTCTTATAGAATTTCCATCCTTTCTTTAACCCTGTCTATCACTTTTTTAACCGTGGCCTCCTTAACTTTCAAAGTCTTTGAAATTTCTAAAATATCCTGATTTCCAAACACATACAACTCAATAATATTTTTACTGATTGGCGGTAAGGTATAAAATGTGGCTCCAAACAACGCCCTGTTTTGGTCTGAATATAATGAAGCGTCACTCAAGTCCAGTTTGCCTGTAAGTTCCAGTTCCAATGGCTGGTCTAAAATAAAATGGGTTGCGCTAAAACTGTCTTGTTTGTATGAAATATCGTCAAGATCTTCATCAAATACATAATCGCCATCCGCTTCAACAGAATAATCTTCATTCAACAAATTCAATTCCTCTTTTAAAATAGTTTCGATATTTATATCATCGGCAAATTGATTTTCCCTTTCTATTTTACGATTTATCTTTTGAATAGTTCTTAAAAAAAGGGTTTGACGCAATTCTTTTTCATCAATATTATCTGGAAATGTTTTAAAAACTTCCAAAAACACTTCATCTAAAATTCCACTTACATCATAAAATCCTTTATCGATCAGGCCTTCATTTTCGGCCAGTTTTAATTTTGAATAGGCGAATTTTTTTAAACTTGGTAAGGCTGACAAACTTTTTTTGTAAAATTCCTCGAATTTTATTTCTCTATTGAGACGCATTGTTTCTATAATTTTCATGGCAAAAAAATTAGTTGTTTTTAATACTTATTTTTTGGATATTTAAACATCCTTCTGTAAAGTTAAAAACTGCTTTTTTAACTTTTATTGATAAATATCAAGTTGTTAAGAATAAATTAACCGATTAAAAAAAATTATCAGCAATTCAGAAAGTCTTATTTCATTGGCATAAAAATTCAGGTTCTAGTGTTATTTTATCGATTCAATTAATTTTTCTAGGCTTTAAAATTGATATATATCATTTTATGCCAAGGAAATCAATAATAACTTTATGTTGGCTAAAAATATTGAAAAAGATGATAACATCAATTCAAATAGGAAATGGCTTCAAAAGTTTTTTTACTGAAATTGGCGAGTTGACTTATTTTGCAGGACGTTTTTTTAAAGAATTGTTCTCAAGACCATTTGAGTTTAAGGAATTGTTGCGACAATGTTACAATATGGGAAATCGCTCCTTATTGTTGGTTGGGGTAACTGGTTTTATTTTAGGTTTGGTATTTACATTGCAGTCCCGCCCAACGTTAATGGAGTTTGGAGCAGAATCATGGATGCCTTCTATGGTGAGCATTTCCATAGTGCGTGAGATTGGACCGGTAATTATAGCGCTTATATGTGCAGGTAAATTAAGTTCTGGAATTGGTGCGGAACTGGGTTCTATGCGTGTGACAGAACAAATTGACGCCATGGAAGTTTCCGGTACAAATCCCTTTAAATATTTAGTGGTAACCCGCATTATGGCAGCGACTTTAATGATTCCGTTGCTTATTATTTTTGGGGATGCCATTGCTTTGTTTGGTTCTGCACTGATAGAATATTTAAAAGGTGATGTGTCCTTTCAACTGTATTTTAACAAGGTTTTTGATGCCCTTGAATTTTCAGATATTATTCCGGCCACGGTGAAAACATTTTTCTTTGGTTTTGCAATTGGATTGGTGGGAAGTTTTAAAGGATACAATTGCACAAAAGGAACTGTTGGCGTTGGCGAAGCCTCAAACTCTGCCGTTGTTTACACTTCCATGTTGTTATTTATCATTGACTTTATAGCCGTTTTTGTAACTGATATTTTCTTTGAAATTTAGGATATGGCCAAAACAGCAAACATAAAACCAATTATAAAAATAAAAGATTTAAAGAAAAGCTTTGGTGACAATCATGTGCTAAACGGGTTTAATATGGAATTGTATGAAGGTGAAAATTTGGTATTGATGGGCAAATCGGGTTCGGGAAAATCGGTGATGATCAAATGTTTGGTGGGACTGATGCAGCCAGACAGCGGAACGCTTGAAATTATGGACAAAGACATTACCAAACTGACACAAAAAGAATTTAACAATTTGCGTACAAAATTAGGTTTCCTTTTTCAGGGAAGTGCTTTGTACGATTCCATGACTGTTCGCGAAAATTTGGAATTTCCTATGCGCAAGCAAAAAAAAACAGAAGAAGAATCCCTTAAATTGGTGCTTGAGGCTTTGGAAAGTGTCGGGCTGGTAGACGCCATAGATTTAATGCCCGATGAACTTTCCGGCGGAATGAAAAGAAGGATTGCGCTTGCCAGAGCGATCATATTAAAGCCGAAAATTATCATTTATGATGAACCAACAACCGGGCTCGACCCAATAACCGCAAAAGAAATTATACAGTTGATGCAAAGCATTCAACAAGATTATAAAACCTCATCACTCATTATCACCCACGATGTGGATTGCGCCAGGGTAATTTCTAACAGAATGATTTTATTGATTGACGGCATTAATTATGCGGAAGGAACTTTTGAGGAATTGTCCACTAATAAAGACGAGAAAATTCAGGCATTTTTTAAATAATATCCAATTATGAAAGCTTCAAATACACAAAAATTTAGTCTTGGATTGTTTATTTCTATTATCACAATTATTTTTGTTTTTGCCCTTTATTTAATCGGTAACAAGCAAAATCTTTTTGGAAACACTTTTAGGATAAGCGCGGTATTTAATAATGTAAACGGCTTAATATTAGGCAACAACGTACGGTTTTCAGGCATTAATATCGGAACCGTAAAAAATATTGTGATGATTAATGACAGTACTATATGCGTTGATATGATTATTGAAGACAAAATGCTTCAACATATGAAAAAAAATGCGGTAGCCGCCATTGGCTCTGATGGTTTGGTTGGAAGTATGGTGATAAATATTATTCCGGGAAAAGAGTTTGATGCAGCTTTAAAACCAGGCGACACCATTAATTCCTACAATAAAACATCAACCACCGATATGCTTGAAACGCTAAATACCACCAATGACAATGCGGCCAAGTTAACTTCCGATTTATTAAAAATCACTACTGACATTAGACAAGGAAAAGGAACACTTGGCATGTTAATTACAGATGATGAATTTGCGTCCAATTTAAAAGAAACTGTTGTGAATTTAAAATCCGTAAGCATAAATGCCTCATCAACAATCCGTGAATTAAAAAACATTGTCAATGCCGTTAATTATGACGAAAGTTTGGCAGCTGTTTTATTAAGCGATACTGTTTCCGCAAATAAAATGAAATCAATCATTGCCAATTTAGAAAAATCAAGCAGTGGAATTGATGCTGTAATCAACAACTTAAATGATGTTGTTTTAGAGGTTAAAAACAGTGACGGCACTTTTAATTATATGCTAACCGACACAACCTTAGTGAATAATATTGACGATATCGTTAAAAACATTAAAGAAGGAAGCGTTCGGTTAAATGAAAATTTGGAAGCTTTAAGACATAACTTTTTTTTCAGAGGGTATTTCAGAAAATTAGAGCGGGAAAAACGCAGGGAAGAGAGAAAGGAAAATTAATTCAGGGCAGTTTGCGACAATTGATAGATATCATTTTCGCCATTTTTTCTTCTTTGTAAATTGAATCTATAAAATGCTACGATTATGAAAAAAACAATCTTTTTAACGCTTGTGTTTTTATGTTCTTTTGGTTTATCCTTGGAAGGTTGCGGACCGGTAGTGGTAACTTCAAGAATAGGAACGCCGCCGCCACCATGGTTTTATCCAAACAGGGCTGAAGTGGTGCGCTATATCTATTTTCCCGACCATCAAATTTATTTTGACTTTTCACTAAGAAATTATATCTTTTTTGACAATGGTATTTGGAGAAGATCCAATGTTTTGCCACCCAGATATGGGCACCTAAATTTAAAACGAAGTAACCGAATTAGAATTAACAATTATTTTGATGATGATATCCAAAGATATCACAACAACAGAAGCAATATAAACAGGAGGAGGAGTTCTGTGAGAAGCAGAAATTAATTTTAAAACAACCATTATGGGAATAGGATTGGCACTCTCCGGCGGAGGCATGAAAGGTATTGCCCATATTGGGGCCATTAAGGCGCTTGAGGAAAACAACATTCACCCTACACATATTTCGGGCAGCAGTATGGGCGCAATGGTGGGCGCATTTTACGCCGCGGGATATGCGCCTGAAGAAATAGCGGCTTTTTTTAAAGAAGTTCCTCTTTTTTATCCAACCCGATATGCTTTTGGTAAGCCTGGAATTATTGATCCGGCAAATTTTTATCAGGACTTTAAAAAATATTTCCCTGAAGATAATTTTAAGGCGCTTCATAAAAAGCTTTTTATTACCGCTGTGAATATGCTTACAGGCAGTTTAAAGGTTTTCGAGGAAGGGGAATTAATTATGCCGTTTTTGGCTTCATCCGCTTTCCCCGGATTGTGTTCGCCCGTTGCCCTTAACGGAAGTTTGTATGCGGAAGGCGGGATTCTAGACAATTTTCCCATAGCGCCCTTAAAAGCAGAATGTGATCAAATCATAGGCGTTTATGTTAGTCCGTTAAGCGACATAAAGGCCGAAAAATTAAAATATGGCGTTGATGTTTTGGAAAGAGCCATCAGAATAAATTTTTCAAATGCTTCGGCACAAAAATTTTCGGAATGTGATTTGTTGATCTACCCGCCATTGTCAAAATTTGGTATGTTCGACAAAAATCACATCGATGAAATTTTTAACATTGGCTACGAAACAACCATCAACAATCTTTTAGAGACTGAAAAATATTTACAATTGGTTGGCTGAGAAATAAGTTAAGCGTTCTTATTTTTTATGAAGTTCAATCAATGAAATTTCAGGCCGCATTCCCAATCTTCCGGGAAATCCCATCCAGCCCACGCCTCTGGTCACATACAGATATTGGTTAAAACGCTCATACAATCCTGCCCAATGTTCGTATTTATATTGAATAGGGCTCCAGTTTTTACCTTTAATGTTAATTCCGGCCTGCATGCCGTGCGTATGACCCGATAAAGTGAGTGCGATTTTCTTTTTACCCGCAACTTCTTCATTCCAATGCGAAGGATCGTGGGAAAGTAATATTTTAAAAGGAATATTTGCAACACCTTTTAATGCCATTTTTAAGTCACCATATTGTTTAAACGGCGGCATTCCCCAATTTTCCACGCCAACAACGGCCATTTTATGGCCTTCTTTTTCGATGATTTCGGCTTCATTCATCAATAATTTAAAATCTATTTTTCTAAAAAAATATATAATGGATTCGAAGTTTGATTGCTTGGCTTTTTCCGATTTCCATTCGCTGTAATCTCCATAATCGTGATTTCCCAAAACTGCATATTTTCCCATTTTAGCGACCATTTTTTTTAAAACTGTCTGCCAGCCTTTCAATTCCCATGCATTGTTGTTGACCAAATCACCGGTAAAAAAAATAAAATCGGGTTCTAAACGGTTTATAATTTTAACGGCCCTGTCTAAAATATGATGGCGAGATTTAAAACTTCCCAAATGAAGATCGGAAATATGAACAATGCGCAATCCTTCAAAATTAGTCGGCAATTCTTCAAAATTAATTTTGATGCGATGCACTTTAAATCGGTATAAACTTCTGAAAACACTGTAAAGAATGACAAAAAAAGGAAGAAATCCCGAAAATAAACCAATAATGGGAATTGCAATTAAAGATTCTTCATCAGAAAAAACATAGTTTGTGAAATACAGGATGGAAATAACAATCACGAAAATTAATTTCGGAATAAAAGAAGAAACCGTAAGTCCGTAAAATGAAGATATCAGCAACTGTTTTCTATAAGGATGCATACGCTCCAGCCTAATTCTCAATAAAACAATTGATGTGATCAGCCCAATGGTAAAAACCCAAAAAACAATATTTATAAAATTTTGCAAAAATACAGACTGCAACAATCGGGTAATTGACTGCAGCCAATAAAATGCCAATGTATCCACAAGCAAAATTGCCAGACATAACAGCAAAATGGTAAAAAATGAATACGAACGCATGGCAAAATGGTTTAGTTTGATCTTTTTTCGGCGGCAACTTTTTTTCTTAACCGCCTTTTATCTCTTAGCGCCCAATAAATTCCTTTAACGCCCGCCACCCAATTATCATACATAAAAATGAGCGCGATCTCTTCTATGGTTTCCAGCAAACCTAATACAATCATCACATAAAACAACCAGTAAATTGGGCCGAAAAACAGCAGCCAAAGAATAAAAAAAGCCTGTATAATAGCCGATAATTTGGCCAAATACGTATGAAAAGCCGTAGCCTTTCCATATTTTATAAAAGCGATAATCATTTGAAAAATATAAGGCACAAAGGCAAGAATGATGAAGAATGCATGCTCAATCAAGAAATTATGCTCAAAAACCAACAATCCAATTAAGGCTACCACCAATGTTATTTGATCACCAAAAGAATCCAGCTGCGAACCTCTTGGACTCGTAATTTTAAATCTTCGGGCCAAAAAACCGTCAATCGCATCGGTGCAATAACTCACCAACAAAAGCCACGTAAAAAGCTCCCGTTCACCAAACCATAAAATGACCAATAAAAATGGTGCAGCGGCAATTCTGTAAAACGAAAACCAATCCGCAATATTAAAATTTTTAAATGTTAGCATATTTATAGATATTAGTTTTAAGATATTGAAGCAAGTGAATGAATATCCAATCTATTATCAAAAAAACAGTCACTAATCAGCAATAAAAATTTAAATTTTAACAAATTTCATTATCACAATCTTACATTAAAGATATTAATAATTCATGTATTATTAAATGATATTGATAAGATTTAGGCTTAAAATTGGAATAGTTCCCAAAAGTATAGGCTCAATTTGAAATATCCTGTTTTTTTTAGGAATGTATTTATTTTTTCACTACCTTTTATCTAAAATTAATTTTGTTCAAAATCAATCAAAACACGGTGCTTTCTAAAAATCAAGATGTCTTTAATATCCTTTTTGAAGCTATTCCGGAAGGAATTATTATTGTTGACGAAAAGCAACATATAGTTACAGCAAATGCTGCAACCGAAAAAATGTTTGGCTATCATCATGGAGAATTGACAAATAAGTCTTTAAATATTCTGGTTCCAACAAGATACCAAACCACCCATAAAAATCAGTTCAATTATTTCACCGGCAGCATTAAAGGCAGAAAGAACAGACGTGGATTGTACCTGTTTGGCTTAACAAAAAACAACCTTGAATTTCCTATAGAAATTGCACTGAATCCATTTGCACTTTATGAAAAAGAATACATTATGGCACTGGTAATTGATATGACCATACGAAGGGAAACCGAAATAAAAATTGATTCTTTAACTGTTGATCTTACGGAAAAAGTTAAAAAGGGAACTGCCGAACTGCAAAATACCATCAAACAATTAAAAGAAGTAAACAGGAATTACAAAAAAGAGTTGAACAAAAGGATTGAAATTGAAAATAAACTTAAGGAAGCCTTAAGAAAAGAAAAAGAACTCTACGAATTAAAAAGCAAATTTCTGTCGCTTGTTTCGCACGAATTTAAAACGCCTTTAAGCGGAATTTTAACCTCGGCCATTTTATTGGAAAAATACCAATTAACCGAGCAACAGGAAAAAAGAGACAAACATTTAAAAACAATCACCGACAAAGTACAATATCTAAACAATATTTTAAATGACTTCATATCCTTAGAACGTTTAGATTCGAGTAATGAAAATTATAAATTCAAGACTTTTAATTTGAGCAAAGTAATTAATGAAGTGGTTTACAATGCCAATATGCTTTTAAAATGCGGGCAACACATCACGATTCCGGACAACGCATCTGATTATGTGCTGCATCAGGATGAAAAAATTTTAGAAAATATATTGTCTGTCATCATTTATAACGCCATAAAATATTCCCCAGAGAACTCAGAAATTGATTTGGAAATTTCTAAAAACACAACAAACATTATTTTTACTATAAAAGATCAAGGGATGGGAATTCCAAAAAATGATCAAAAATTTGTGTACAATCGCTATTTTAGGGGAGAGAATGTGTTAAATATTCAGGGAACGGGCATTGGATTAAATATTGTTAAAGAACATTTAAAAAACTTGGGAGGAACCATTAATTTTACAAGTACCGAAAATAAAGGTTCCGTATTTTTTGTTGAACTGCCAATAAATAATAAATTATGAAAAAGATTTTATTAATAGAGGATGATGCAGTAGTGAGAGAAAATACCGCTGAACTTTTGGAATTGGCCAATTATAAAGTTTATACTGCCGCAAACGGCAAAATTGGTGTTTCAGAAGCTAAAAAACAATTACCGGACATTATTTTATGCGATATTATGATGCCCGAATTAAATGGCTACGGGGTGCTTCAAATACTCTCTAAAGAACCGGAAACCAAACACATTCCGTTTATTTTTTTATCGGCAAAAACTGACCATAATGAGATTCGTAAAGGAATGGATATGGGTGCCGATGATTATATCACCAAACCTTTTGATGAATCGGAACTTTTTAGCGCCATTGAAAGCAGGTTGGCCAGGGTTGCCATTCTTAAGGAAAATCAGGAAACAGAAAGAATAGAAGAGCTCGATTTCTCTGACAGCCAGCTAAAAACATTGGGACAGCTTAAAAACTTCTTTATGGAAAATGTGGAAGAATTCTCCTTTGTTCCCGGTGAAATGATTTACAATGAAGGTGACAATTCAAATTTTGTGTTTTTGGTAAATGAAGGCATCGTTAAAACTTTTAAAATTGATGAACAAGGGAAAGAGCTGGTTACGGGATTGCATAAGGAAAATGACTTTTTTGGCTTTACGTCGTTCTCAAACAATATTGCGTATCAGGAATCGGCCGCGGCAATAGAAAACGTAAAAATTTTACGATTGTTAAAAAGTGAATTCAAAAATATTTTACAAAAAAATCACGAAGTCACCTTTGAATTAATTGACCATCTGACAGATAACGTATCGGAAATTAAAGACCAATTGCTGCAAATGGCATATAGTTCCGTTCGAAAAAAAACAGCCAATACCATTTTGCAGTTTTCTGAAAAAATGAAAAAATCGCACAACGACAATCCTAAAATATCACGGACTGATTTGGCGGGCATTGCCGGTATTGCCACAGAAACTTTCATCAGGACGCTTTCTGATTTTAAAAGAGACGGCCTTATTGAAATAGAAGGCCGAAGCATTAAAATTCTGAATATTGAGAAGTTGAAAAAAGTTTTTTAGTCTGGTTATTGTAAAAAATCTAACTCCAAATCCTATCCCCAGTTCCTACCTCGGCAGGCCCGCCTGTTCGGCCGGCAGGTACACTTTCCGAAGGAAAAGGAATAAGGAAAAGGAATTTTGTTTTTAAATAAAATAATATTTAGAACCAAAACTTCGGTCTCTGGTCTCCGGTCTTCTCAATTTTTAATATCGGATTAATTACTTCAATTGATATATATCATTTTACAGTAAAATTTAAGCGTTTAATTTTAATTGTAACTAAAATTTACCATATCCATGAAAAATATTTTAATACCCACCGATTTTTCAGAAAATTCCTGGAATGCCGTCAAATACGCTTTAGAATTTTTTAAAAACACCGAATGTGATTTTTATTTATTGCACGTCACGCAAATTTACAACTACGCAAGTGGCGAATCACCAGTAATGCCGTTACCGTCTGTTGAAGTGATCGACAAAACGGTATTAAAACAAGCCAAAACCAATTTAAAAAAGCTGCTTAAAAAAATTGATGGTTTAGTGCCCGATTCAAAGCATAATTTTTATACGATTTCCAATTACGATTATTTTATTGATGCCGTAAAAGCCCACGTTGAAGAAAAAAATATAGACCTTATTGTGATGGGCACCAAAGGCGCTTCGGGCTTAAAAAAAGTGATGATTGGCAGCAATACCGGCGATTTAATTACTCGGGTAAAATGCCCGGTGCTGATAGTTCCAGAAAATGCGGACTTTAAGGAAATTAAAGAAATTGCGTTTCCTACAGATTATCATCTTTTTTACCCAACCAAAATTTTGAACAATATTTTAGAATTTACCAAAATGTATGAATCAGCATTAAGAATTGTTCACATTACAAAAAAAGATGAAGAAATCACAGAATTTCAAATGGAAAATAAAGAATTTTTAAAAAATTTCTTTGTTGAAGAAAAACATAGTTTTCATAGAATAACCAACAAAAAAATTGAAGACGGTGTACAGTGTTTTGTGGAAAGCAGGGATATTGATATGATTATTATGATTGCCAAGAGCCTCAATCTTTATCAACGAATTTTATTCAGACCAACCGTGGAAGAGATTAGTTATCACACCGACATTCCGTTTTTAGTTTTACACGAATAACCTGCAAACAGGATCATTATGGATGAAGTATCTATTTTTTTAGCCAAATTTTGGGGATGGTATTTAATTATTTTCTTTTTAATTTTAAGCTTCAACCCAAAAAGAATTGTACAGGTGATAAAGGATTTAGAGGATCAAAAATTTGTGATTGTCATCTCTTTCGCAGCCATTGTGATAGGATTGCTCAATATTTTATTCCACAATATTTGGGAAAACGACTGGCGGTTAATTATCACAATTATAGGCTGGATTGCACTAATTATTGGTTTGTCGCTGTTTATTTTCCCAAAACGGACAGTTTTATGGCTCGATTATCTCAACATTAAATTTGTTCAGGTAATTTATATGATGCTGTTTTTTGTAGGCTTATTTTTGCTGAATATGGGGTACGGGATTGTTATTTTCCCATAAAAAATAAAAAATAAAAAAAAATATTCAAAAACTGAGAACAATCATATGCTAAATTGATGCATATCATTTCAAGACAATAAATTAGGCATTAATTTTACATCATAATAAAAAATAAAAGTTCATTGATTTTATAGTAAACAAAATTTCCCCCACGTATGTAAATTTGCATTTTACATAGCAATAATAGCCTAATTTGAAGAATTTAAGGTGAACAAATTAAATCGATTTTAGTTTTGTCTTAGAAATAAGGTGACGTAAGAAATTATTTAAAAATTGCAGAGAACTGCTTAATTTCTTCAAGATAGACGCAGGAGGTTTCGGCCTCCTGCTTCCATCAAAAAAAAGGTCTCCATTGTTGTAAAATAATGCAGATCACAGAAGTGTTAACAAGTTATTTTAATGAAACTAATTTTAGTATTGTTTTAGAAATGAGATGCTATGATAAATTAGTTGGTGTTAAAAAACAAACTTAACAGCTTCAAGAAGCAGGAAACTGAAAACTTCCTGCTTCTGCTAAAATGGGATAGATCTTCATTATTGAAAAGTAATGTTGATCGAAACTGGGAGATTTAGAACGTTTTTTGAGGTTGGCTTGTTTGAGTGCTGTTTTAGAAATAAGGTGGTGCAAAAAATAAGTTGAACGTAGAAAAATTAGCTCAATCTCTTAAGGAAACAGGAAGTTTCGGCTTCCTGTTTCTATCTAAAAAACCAAATCTCCATTATTGAAAAATAATGCAGGTTAAAGGGGAGTGATTCAAATTGTTTTCTGATAAAACTAATTTTAGTACTGTTTTAGAAATAAAATATTATAAAAAATTAGTTGCTTAGACACAATTTAATCCCCTCGGGAAGCAGGAAGTTTCGACTTCCTGCTTCTTTTAAAAAATAGGTTTGCACTATTGAAAAATAGCGCAAAACCGAAATGGAGATTTAAGAATGTTGTTTAATTGAATCTAATTTTGGTGTTGTTTTAGCAATAAACCAGTGTTTAAAATTAGTTCAAATTGGCTAACAAATTTAACATCTTCAGGAAACAGGAAGTTACGGCTTCCTGTTTCTACTAAAATATAGATTTTCATTGTTGAAGAGCAATGCAAATTGAAATGAAGATTTGTAAGTGGTTGTTTAAGTTAAACTAATTTTAGTGTTGATGTTATTTTAGGGATAAATTAATATGAAAAATGAGTTTAGCATATAAAACAAACTTAATCTCTTCAGGAAACAGGAGGTTGCAACCTCCTGTTTCTATTTAAAAAAATAACGATTTATTTTCTCAACAATATCTTCTCTATTAGTTTTAACATTTTATATTGAAATAAATGTTGTAAATTACTGTCTTACTTAATCAATTTTAAATTTAAAATCATAAAAAATGGACTATTACTATTCAACCATATTAAACAACATCACTTTTGAACAAGCCATAGAAAAAGTAACCGCCGAACTTCAAAAAGAAGGATTTGGCGTGCTTACCGAAATAGACATAAAAGCCACCTTAAAGAAAAAACTGGATGTAGATTTTTACAATTACAGAATTTTGGGAGCCTGCAACGCGCCCTTTGCTTATAAAGCTTTAAAAGCCGAAGATAAAATTGGCACTATGCTTCCGTGCAACGTGATTGCCCAGGAAAAAGAACCCGGAATTATTGAAGTTTCTGCCATTAACCCGATTGTTTCCATGCAAGCTGTCGTAAATGAATCATTGGCGCCAATTGCCATGGAAATTGGTGATAAACTTAAAAGAGTTTTGGAAAATCTTTAAATTTTTTCATCGAAAACAGACGCAAAAATTGCAAAAAGTAAAAGTATTTGCCGATAAAAATTTATCAATAAAAAGTTGATTTTATCAATCTGTATTTGACATATATCATTGGCCATGGCAACCGCATTGAATATCTTTAATTGTCGATATCATTTTAATTTAAAAATAATTATTATGGAAATTAAAATTCAATTTGTTCGAATTCCCACAAGCGAAAGGGTGGAGTCATTTGCCGTTAAAAAATTAAGAAAAATGGCCGAAAAATACGAATGGCTTATCAGGGCCGATGTATTTTATAAATTAGAGCCTGATACAACAGGAAAAGGGAAAATTTGCGAAATAAGATTGAGTCTGCCCGGACCAAGAGTTTTTGCTTTTTCTGATGAAGAAAGTTTTGAAGTCTCCACTGATGAAACGATTCGCGATCTTGAAAAACAACTTCAAAAACGCAAAAATGAAATGAAGCACTATTTATGAGGCCGTATTGAGATTTTAGTGCTAAAAATTCCTGCCTCTAAAAGGTATTTACAAAAAAATTTGATTGTTTCATTAATATTTATAATTAGGTATCATTATATAATCGATATTATATGGCAACTATAACAAAAAACGCCAAAGAAATTTTATATGATCGATATCTCCTAAAAGATCGAAACGGAATCATTGTTGAAACTCCCCGCCAGTTATTTAAGCGTGTTTCAACTTTTTTGGCTTCCGCAGAAATCAATAACAATGCCTATTGGGAAAAGCAGTTTTTTAGGCTGATGAACAATCTCGATTTTCTCCCAAACTCTCCCACACTGATGAATGCAGGAATGCCAAAAGGACAATTAAGCGCCTGTTTTGTGTTGCCGGTTAACGACAGTTTAAAAAGTATTTTCACCACCCTAAAAAATGCCGCGCTCATTCACCAAAGCGGCGGCGGAACCGGATTTAATTTTTCGCGGCTAAGGCCAAAAAATGACAACACCTCTTCATTTCAGGGAACTTCCTCGGGGCCAATCGCTTTTATGAAAATTTTTGATGCAGCCACAGAAAATGTGAAACAAGGCGGAAAACGCAGAGGCGCAAATATGGGAATTTTAAACATTAACCATCCGGATATAGAAGATTTTATCAGGGCAAAATCTGCCAAAAATGAACTTCGGAATTTCAATATTTCTATAGGAATCACCAATGATTTTATGGAAGCCGTAAAAAACAATAAAGTTTGGAAACTCACCAACCCAAGAACTATGAAGATTGAAAAAAGGGTAAAAGCGGTTGCGTTGTGGGAGCTTATCATTCAGGAAGCATGGAAAACCGGCGACCCGGGTCTTGTTTTTTTAGACACCATTAATAAAGCCAATCCAACGCCGGGTCTGGGTAAAATAGAAAGTACCAATCCTTGCGGAGAAGTTCCTTTGCTCGATCACGAAAGCTGTAATCTGGGCTCCATAAATCTATCGCATATGGTTATCCAAAAAGAAAATTACGTTGAAATAGACTGGGATAAACTGGCTTCAACCATTGCGACAGCTGTTCGATTTTTAGACAATGTCATTAGCCTGAATTATTATTTATTGCCGCAAATAAAATCAATTACCCTAAGAAACAGGAAAATTGGATTGGGTGTTATGGGCTGGGCGGAAATACTCATAAAACTTGGCATTCCTTACGCATCTATTGAAGCGCTTGACTTGGGTAAGAAACTTATGCTGTTTATCAAAGAAAAAAGTTACCATGCATCCAAAAAATTGTCGGTTGAAAAAGGAATGTTTCCGGAATGGACTAACAGCAGGCATTACAACGGAAATCCTCTTAGGAATGCAACCTGCAACAGCATTGCGCCAACAGGAACCATTTCTGTAATTGCCGACACCTCGTATTCCATTGAGCCTTTATTTGCTTTGGTTTATAAACGTTCCGGGATTCTTGGCAACAAAACCCAACTGGAAGTGAACAAACTGTTTAAAAAGAAAATGAAATCGCTCAAACTTTGGAATGCAGCGTTAAAAAAAGTTGTTTACGAAACCGGAACTGCAAAAAATTGCGATACCATTCCGAGCCAAATTAAAAAAATATTTGAAACAAGTATGGAAATCCCGTGGAAATATCACTTATTACATCAAAAGGCATTTCAGGAATACACAGACAATGCTGTTTCCAAAACGATAAATTTATCAGAAAACACGACGCCAGAAGAAATTGGCAAAATTTACTGGATCGCCTGGGAATATCAATTAAAAGGTATTACCATTTACAGATATGGAAGCCGAGAAACGCAAGTGCTACAAAAATGCGATTTTAACAATTTGGCAAAAGATTGCCAATAATCAAGTTGTCATTTTGATTTTTTCAAACTAAATGGCTCGTTTGCTTTTTTCAAGATTTCAATAACTTCGTGGTCATTTACCTGGTCAAACTCCTCATAAAACTGTCCGACTGCCTGAAAATTCATAGGCGTTGATAGGCAAATAACTTCATTCACTTCGGGCATTTCCCTTATTTTTCGCAATGCCGAAGGCGGGGCAACTGGCAAAGCAACAATAATTTTTGAAGGCTTTTCCAATGCAATAAGCTGAACACAGGAAATTAACGTATTTCCTGTGGCAACGCCATCATCAACTAAAATAACAATTTTATTATTTAAATCTATGGGCTTATTATCCCCATGATACAATTTATGACGCTTTTTTAACAAATCCCTTATTTGTTCCGTTTCATCATCAATATATACTTTTGAAACCTCAAAAGCCGCATCACTTAAAATGATGCTTTTTGAAGTAACGGCCCCAATGGCATATTCCTTATTAAAAGGATGGCCAATCTTTTTGGAAAGAACTACATCCAACGGCACCTGTAACATTTTGGCCAGTTCATAACCAACAGGAACCCCACCTCTTGGAATTGCCAGAATAACAACATCATTATTGTCCTTATAATTTATTAATTTGTTTGCCAGCAATTTGCCTGCTTCTTCCCTATTTGTAAACATTACGCTCCTCTTTTAGATTCCATTTTTAAATATTTATTAAACCAATCAGCCGTATGCTTAGCCACAATTTCCAATTTCCCGGCTTCAGCAAACAAGTGCGTGGCGCCCTCAACTATTTTTAATTCACAAATTCCCGAAATTTCGTCCTTTGCTTTTTTGTTCAACTCAATAACCACATCGTCTTTTCCCCCAACCAATAAAAGCGTAGGTGTTTTTATGTCTTTTAAAACTGGCATAGCCAAATCTGGACGGCCGCCTCTTGAAACCACAGCTTTAATACTTTCTCCCATTTCCGCGGCAGCGCTTAAGGCAGAAGCTGCCCCAGTGCTGGCGCCAAAATATCCGATAGGTAATTTTTTTGTTTCTTCATATTTCATCAGCCATTTTGTGACTTTCACAAGCCGCTTCGTTAGCAAATCAATATCAAACCGATTTTCGTAAATTAAATCTTCTTTGGCTGTTAACAAGTCAAAAAGCAAACTGGAAAAACCCTGCTCTAACAACAAACTTGCAACATAATTATTTCTGATGCTCAGCCTGCTACTACCGCTTCCATGAGAAAATAAGATGATTCCTTTTGGGTTTTCGGCAAGCCTTAAATTTCCTTTTAAGCGAATATCGCCAATATCAATTGCTATTTCTTTGTAGCTTTGAACAATACTTGACATACTCTTATTTTTAGCGTTTATTGAAACATCATATTTTGATAGACAATTGATTTAAGTTCTTTTGGAAGCACTGTTCTGATATCTTCCAATTCACCCAAAGAAATATATTTGCGCAATACCATGAATGTAGTCTTGATGTAATTTTCAGCAATTTCTTCAGATCCGAAATCGTACATTCCTGTAACCCCGTTCAATTCCCGAATTAAATCAATAAATTCAGTCATATTTTTTACTTTTTCCTTTTCACCCAATGTCCACCGGTTTACATAAACTGCCTTTAAAAACATAGGGAACTGAGAAATAAGCTGCAACGATTCTTCCACAGGTATAATTTCTCGCAACCCATGTAAAACAGATGACAAAATTCTTCCTGCCTTATCGGTATCATCAGGCATATTGATCTTTTTTGCATATTCATTCAGAAATGCATTTCCTTCGTTTGCGTATTGATTAAAATTTAGTGCCATAACATTTAATTTTTGAGTTAAAATTTTCGAATATCCCATTTCTCTCTTAGGTTTTTTGCGGCAACCATCCTAGGCGCAATAAACTTGGATTCTATAATTGGGACGCCGTTTTGGTAGTTAGCCGGCGCCTTTTTTCTTGGATTGTACAAGTATTTTACCAATTCACCGGAAGTGTCAATCACATATTCCTCTATAATATTAGATACGATTGCCTTTTTAAGAACATAGTTAAAACCTATGGAATCCTTTGATGATAATACAACAATGGCATGACCATTTGAAAAATTTGAGGCATTTAAAAATTGAGGCTTAATGACTTCTTCTCCTTTTTCATTGATAAAACCATAGTAATAAGTGTCCCCTTTTAATTTTCTCATCAAACACCTGCCATCATTAAAAACCGGATATGATATTATTTTGTTTGAAGAATTTAACTTGTTGGTTAAAACCAAATCAGTCCTGAAATCGATGGTCTGTTTCCCTTCTTTATCAATAAAAGCCCACTGATTTGCTTTTTTGATGGCTGCAAAATCTCCATGGAAAGGATATACCTCATCTAAATCACTTATTGTTTGTGAAAAAGCGGCTGAATGAATGCTGAAGCAAACAATTAAAATGAGTAATTTTTTCATGATTCTATATTTTTTAGTCTTATAAAGCTATGATTTGTTCAAATTTTAAAAAATGATTTCCCTCAATCCTGCAGGAATTTAATTTAAGATTGCCACCTTATTTTTTCAATGAATTGAAGTTTGGGCTCAGAAATAAATTCATAAACTTCCAAAAATTGTGAAAAACAATGAAAATTTGTCAAATATTTAATGAATTAATACTGATTTTTTAATCGCCGTTTGATATATATCATTTTTAATAAAACTTATAATGAATTACTTAGCTATGAATTAAAAATCTGCTAAGATGGAATCGAACATCGTTTACAAATCATTTTCCAAGGATAAAACTACCGAGGAATTGCTTTACAATATTTCCTTATGGACATCGGAATATGCTTTTATCAATCTTGAATTAGACTTTATAAAAAGGCTCATTAAAACATATCCATTCTCTTCGACCATCCCGAATTTGTATGAACGGCTGCAATTATTTATTTTAGAACTTGATAATTTTGAACAGGCGAAAAACAATATTCTTGTTAAAATTAATGATTATGACAAAAAAATAAGTGAGAGTGAGCAAACCAATACGCTGGACAATGATCATTTATATCTTATTGATTATGAAAAACTTGGGGAAGAAGTTTTTATGTATATGAAACACTACAAAAAATTGAAAATTCAAATATTTGAATATATAAATGGCCTGATGGATTAATCATTTATTACAGAAATCAAAAAATTCAAAACCTGACGGATATCAATTTACTTTTAAGTTTTAGCCCTTAACTTTATGGCAGGTTGGCAGATTGTTCACCAAAGCTGTAAAATTTAATTCTATAAACAGATGAAAACAAAAATGAAAAAAGATTGGTTTGGCAGGGAAAAAAGTATGGAGGAATTACACCACGATGCCAAAATATGGGTTTCTGAAATCAATTTGATTGAAGACGAAATACGCTTTTTGGAACATTTACTCAGCGAAAAATATATCGATTTTTTGTCGGAAGGTTTACATAAAAAAATTGAGGATTCCGTTAAACAGCTCTCTGTTCAAAAAAATGTTGGAACCACGCTTTTAGAACTTATTAACAGCCAAGAAAAAATTCTTGCGGAATTAATTAAATACGACAGCGTAACAAGCAACCAAAATTATTTTGAAAATCATAAAAAATTAGAAATTGAAGTTACCTCCTACATAAAAAAATATAAAGAACTTAAACAGCATATATTTAAAGTGGTTGAAAAAGTTATGAAGAAAAAGGACCAAAAAAAATTACCGGAAGCAGCGGAAATCCCAAAATTACTTGATAAATAATTAAAAAAAAAACGTATATTCCAACTATATATAAAGATGGGCAATGGCATCTAAAAAAGCGTTGCCCATTTTTATTGTCAAAAAAATCGCGTTAAATTATGCAATTTCCTTACTGCCAATTAAATAAAAATTAATTAAAAAAAAGTGAATAATTAGTTGCTTATTACTTTTAAAGTAATTTAATTTGCAGACACAAAAGCCGATGTAGCTCAGCTGGCTAGAGCAGCTGATTTGTAATCAGCAGGTCGTGGGTTCGAGTCCCTCTATCGGCTCCAAGAAACCTCTTCAAAACGAAGATGTTTTTTTTGAACTAATTTTAAATTTTAAAAAGAGACGAGAAGTTTATCCCGAG
>JAVVEF010000036.1:0-24514 GCA_032251275.1 Lutibacter sp. | reverse complement strand
AAGTGCCTGCCTTAATTTTATTGGTGAGGGTTTCTTTTTGGCTGAAGAAAAAATACTATACCAATTAAAGCTTCAGCAATAAATACAATATTTGCGACTACAAATTCTTGACAAAAAAGCGGCACTCCCGCTTTTTTGTGGTTAAAAATCATTCTTATACTGATGAAAACAAACAAATTGACACATTTTTATTTGTATGGTTTTTTATCTGGAGTAATCTACTGTACAAATCAAATGGGAATAAATTGATTGCTGTGAGCACTCTGATTGTCTTAACCCTGATGATGGCTCAAAGCAATAACTTATTAGAGTATAATGATTTAAGTGATTGTTATATTACTGATAACATCGCGATTAAAAGTGAGAGCCATTTTTTAAATAAATCCTGAACCAATATAAATTGCTGTACAGGTTGAATCTTAACCTTATTTAAGCTAATTTAGTACAACAAACAATTGGAATAAGTTTAGAATTCAGCTTTGTATATTTTAAAATTTGAATTGATAAATAGTTAGATATCGATTGATATAATATTTTATGTATGTGTTTTTAGGAAAAACTTTGCGTCCATTTAATAAATAGCCCGTCATTAAAGAATGTCAACAAAGAAATATTGAATAATGCAGAAAAGACTTGAATTTCTATGGAATAACTTTCATAAAGAATTGGAAGGATTTATATATAGTCGTGTTAAAGATAGGGATGCTACTAATGACATTCTTCAGGATATTTTTATTAAAATTCAGAACAATCTTGGAACACTTAGAGACGAATCCAAATTAAGCTCGTGGATTTACCAAATAACCCGAAATACCATAAACGATTATTTCAGAAAACTAAAACCTCAAATTGAAATAAATGATTGTGACACTGTTGAAGAAAACCAAATCATTGACAATATGGAACTTGAAAAGTGTTTAAAACCATTTGTGAATCAATTGGACGATAAATATAAAGAAGCCCTGATACTTACGGAATTTAAAGGATTAACCCAAAAGCAATTAGCTGAAAAATTAGACATCTCATATTCTGGAGCAAAATCAAGGGTGCAACGAGCAAAAGAAAATCTAAAAAAACTATTTACTGACTGTTGCACCATTCAATCTGATAAATACGGAAATGTCGTTGATTATAAACATAAAGGAAATTGCAGTAAGAATTGCGATTAATTTTGCGTCTTTTTTTTATGCTGCGTCTATTGTATGTAACTTATAAATTAAATAAAATGACAAAAAACATTAAAAAAGCTGTGAAACAAACTTACACAGCAGCAGTAAATAGCGGTAGCGGTTGTGGATGCGGACCTTCGTGCTGTGCTCCTGAACAATCAACATCATTCTTGAATGATAATTATGAAAATGTTGAAGGTTATCAGGAAATAGCAGATTATGGGTTGGGATGTGGTTTACCTACGGAAATTGCAGACATTAAAAATGGAAATTCGGTTTTAGACCTTGGTTCGGGTGCAGGCAATGACGTTTTTATAGCCAGAAACCAAGTTGGAGAAACCGGAAAAGTTATCGGGATTGATTTTACGGAAGCAATGGTGGAAAAAGCAAATGAAAACAAAAGCAAACTAGGTTTTCAGAACGTGGAATTCATTTTGGGAGATATTGAGGAATTGCCTGTCGCATCTCAAACAATTGATGTTGTTATCAGCAACTGTGTAATGAATTTGGTGCCTGATAAAAATAAAGCCTATCAAGAAGTTTTTCGCGTATTAAAATCGGGCGGACATTTTAGCATTTCCGATGTAGTGCTTAACGCAGATTTACCAAAAGGTATTTTAGACGCTGCCGAAATGTATGCCGGATGCGTATCGGGAGCCTTAGAAAAAACGGAATATTTAACAGTTATTGAAAATGCAGGCTTTCAGAATTTAGAAATTAGAAAAGAACACGAAATTAATTTACCCGACGGTTTACTCTTGCAATTTATCAGCAATAATGAACTTGCAGCGTATAGAAAGAAAAAAAGCGCCATAATCAGTATCACGATTAACGCTGAAAAACCTTAACCTGTTAAGACAATCAAATCTAATTTTAGCACTATTTTCTTAAATTATTGAAGACTGTTTTTTTAAATGCCCAGCTGATTTAGAAAGCTAGGCATTTTTTTGATTTTTCAGAATCCAAAAACAATTTCCTCAAGATATAGGAAACAAAAAACTCACCACAGCACCAATCACAGCCATAATTGCAGTGAACAGCAAATCGTGCGGACTGATATTCAAAGCGGTTGAGGTCACGAAAAAAAGAATATCATATTACCATTTTTAAAATAAATATACATTTTTTCAAATAAGTGATAAAAGTCATTGAATTTTTAATGTTTTAAAATTACTTTTACTTCATAGATTCATTACCTACTTTGTTTAAGTAATGTTTTTGATTTTTTTAGTTAGTAGTAAAAAAAGAAAGGACTGCCTGAAGAGGCAGTCTTTTTTCATTTAGGCCAATACTACCCAAATTTGTTTTAAACGCCACATAATACTTCAATCCCATTTTTAAAATCGTTTTTTTGTTATATTCTGATTTTAGGCTATATTTAAAAGCGAAAAGCATATTTCGCATAAAATAGTCATCAGAATCGCAATTATTTTGATAAAAAATTGAATATCTTTATCTTTTGAACGTCATACTTTATATAAAAAAATTAACCAAAATGAATACTACCTCTAAAGTAATCGTAAATGACTTTTACGAATTTGAATTTAAAAACTCAGATTTGGAAGAAATAGACTTATTAAAACGCACCGTTTCAAAATTCCACGTTATTGAAAATAACGAATCTTATGATGTTGAACTTGAAAAATCCGATTTTAACAATCGGAAATATACTGTAAGCGTCAACACAAACAGCTACACCGTTAAAATTGCCAATGAAACAGACCGGCTTATTAAAGAAATGGGATTCACCATTGGTTTAGGAAAAAAAGCCAATGACATTAAAGCGCCAATGCCCGGCATCATTTTAAACGTAATCGTTAAAGTTGGGCAAGAAGTAAAAGAAGGTGAAACCTTGTTGATTTTAGAAGCTATGAAAATGGAAAATGCCATTGGATCACCAAAAGATGGCGTTATCAAATCAATTTTTATCAAAAGCGGTGAAACTGTGGATAAGGGAGAGTTGATGATTGAAATGGAATAAACCGCACTTATGAAAACAAAAATCAAACTGTTAAAGCTCGTTAATACCATTTAAATGAAAAAAATACTGATTGCAAATAGAGGTGAAATAGCCATTAGAGTAATGAAAACTGCACGTAAAATGGGAATTAAAACAGTGGCTGTTTATTCGGAAGCCGACAGAAATGCGCCACACGTCCGTTTTGCTGATGAGGCAATTTGCATAGGGGAAGCGCCTTCCAATAAATCCTATCTTTTAGGGGATAAAATTATTGAAGCAGCCAAAAAACTTCAAGTTGATGCCATTCATCCCGGGTACGGATTTTTAAGTGAAAATGCAGATTTTGCAGAAAAAGTGGAGCAAAACAATATTATATTTATCGGACCAAAATCCAGCGCCATTAGAATGATGGGCAGCAAATTGGCGGCAAAAGAAGCAGTAAAAAAATACAATATTCCTATGGTTCCCGGCGTGGACAGGGCGGTAACCGACCCAAAAGAAGCGGCGGAAATTGCTAAAGAAATCGGCTTCCCTATTCTTATTAAAGCTTCCGCAGGCGGTGGCGGAAAAGGAATGCGGATTGTTGAAAATGAAGCCGAAGTGGAAGAACAAATGGTTCGCGCCATTAGTGAGGCAACCTCAGCGTTTGGCGATGGTTCGGTTTTTGTCGAAAAATATATCACTTCACCCAGACATATTGAAATCCAGATTTTGGCGGACAGCCATGGAAATGTTATGCATCTTTTTGAAAGAGAATGCAGCGTACAAAGACGTCATCAAAAAGTGATTGAAGAAGCGCCTTCATCAATTTTAACACCAGAATTAAGATTGGCCATGGGCGACGCAGCAATTAAAGTGGCGAAATCTTGTAATTATTTAGGTGCAGGAACCGTAGAATTTTTAGTAGATGAACATTTAAATTTCTATTTTTTGGAAATGAACACACGTTTGCAGGTGGAGCATCCCGTCACTGAACTAATTACCGGTGTTGATTTGGTTGAAATGCAAATTAAAATTGCACGCGGCGAAGCAATTCCATTTAAACAGGGAGATTTAAAAATTAACGGACATGCCTTGGAACTTCGCGTTTATGCCGAAGACCCTATGAACGATTTTTTGCCAAGTGTAGGGAATTTAAACACTTATAAAATTCCGGTTGGTGAAGGAATAAGGGTTGATAATGGATTTGAAGAAGGAATGGACATTCCTATTTACTACGATCCAATGCTTTCCAAATTAATTACTTACGGAAAAACCCGTGAGGAAGCCATACAATTAATGATTGATGCAATTGACGACTATAAAATTAAAGGCGTTTTTACCACCTTGCCTTTTGGAAAATTTGTTTTTGACCACGATGCTTTTAGAACAGGTAAATTTGATACGCATTTTGTTAAAAATTATTACACGCCAAAACTGTTTCAGGCGAGATTGGATGAAGAAGCCAAAATTGCGGCTTTGGTGGGATTGAAAATTTATTTGGAAGATCAAAAAAAGTTAAGAATTCCAATTTCTAACTAATTATACTATTTAATAATATGGAATCAAAAGTTAAAAAATTGGTTGACAGCATTGCCTTGGCAAAGTTGGGTGGCGGTGAACAAAGAATTGAAAAGCAGCACGAACAAAAAAAATTAACTGCAAGAGAACGCGTTATCTATTTGCTGGATGAAGGATCTTTTGAAGAAATGGGAATGCTGGTAACACACCGAACATACGATTTTGGAATGGAAAACGAAATCTATTTTGGAGACGGCGTTGTAACTGGCTATGGGACAATTAATGACCGACTAGTTTATGTTTTTGCCCAAGATTTCACGGTTTTTGGAGGGTCTCTTTCTGAAACGCACGCAGAGAAAATATGTAAAATTATGGACCAGGCGGTGAAAGTTGGTGCGCCTATTATCGGTTTAAACGATTCAGGTGGTGCAAGAATTCAGGAAGGTGTCAGATCTTTGGGTGGTTATGCCGATATTTTTTTCAGAAATGTTAAAGCTTCTGGAGTTGTGCCGCAGATTTCAGCGATTATGGGTCCTTGCGCCGGCGGTGCCGTTTATTCTCCCGCCATAACAGATTTTACGTTGATGGTTGAAAATACCAGTTATATGTTTGTAACCGGCCCTAATGTGGTAAAAACCGTAACCAACGAAACGGTAACAGCCGAAGAACTTGGCGGTGCCAGTGCGCATTCAACCAAATCGGGCGTTACGCATATCACTTCTGCAAACGACATTCAATGTTTGGAAGACATCAAGTCTTTACTGAGTTATATGCCTCAAAATAACAAAGAAACTGCCAAAAAATTACCGTTTGAATTGGGGAATGAAATACGAGAGGAACTAGAAAATATAGTTCCCGATAGTCCCAACAAACCTTATGATATGCACCAAGTGATCAAAGGAATTATTGATATAGATTCCTTTTTTGAAATTCATAAGGATTATGCAGAAAATATAATTGTGGGATTTGCACGTATTGCAGGAAAAAGTATTGGCATTGTTGCCAATCAGCCAATGAATTTAGCGGGTTGTTTGGATGTAAACAGCTCTAAAAAAGGCGCTCGCTTTACCCGTTTTTGCGACTGTTTCAACATTCCGTTGTTGGTTTTGGTTGATGTTCCCGGATTTTTGCCCGGAACCGACCAGGAATGGAACGGCATTATCACCAATGGCGCAAAATTGCTGTATGCATTAAGCGAAGCCACCGTTCCAAGAGTTACCGTAATAACCAGAAAAGCTTACGGCGGCGCTTATGATGTGATGAACTCAAAACACATTGGCGCCGATATAAATTATGCCTGGCTAACCGCAGAAATTGCGGTAATGGGCGCAAAAGGCGCTGCTGAAATTATTTTTAAAAATGAAATAAAAGCAGCCGAAAACCCAGAAGAAAGACTAAAAGAAAAAGAAGCTGAATACGCTGATAAATTTGCAAATCCTTACGGAGCGGCAGAACGCGGATTTATAGATGAGGTAATATATCCAAAAAATACGCGAAGAAAATTAATAAAAGCTTTCCAAATGCTTGAAGGTAAAGAAGTTGAAAAGCCAAACAGAAAACATGGAAACATTCCTTTGTGAGGAATTTGATTTCATTAAAAAATCCCGAATATATTCGGGATTTTTTTGTAAGTATCAATTCATATAGCCGTCAAACACATAAAGAGTCAGCACAGTTTTTAAATGTTTCAGTGTTTAATTTGTTCTTTTTGGTTAAACGACTCTTTAAAGAAGCCATAATTAAAATTATGGCTTCTTTTATATCATTCTATATAATTTCAGCCGAAAGGCCTCTTGTTAAAAGTTGGGTGCAACGCGGTTTCAATTCGTCATATTCCCCAGTTTTTACGGCACATTTCCCTTTGTAATGCACCAACAAAGCGCATTGCTCCGCCTGTTCCGCGGTATGGTCACAGATTTCTACCAAGCAGTCAATCACAAAATCAAAGGTATTGACATCATCATTAAACAAAATGATTTCATGCAAGTTGACTTCTTTTTCCAGAACGTCAACATCTTCCTGTATTTTTCTTTTTGTGCTCATACTGCAAAAATAATCATTATTTTACATACTTCAAAGCAACCCAGTTGTTACGTTCAATTTGTTTATCTAATTTCAATCCGTATTTTGAAACTTCCGCATCAATAACTGAAATGTCTTCTTTATAAAAGCCACTTAACAAAATTATACCATTTTCATCCAAACAGTTGGCGTAAGTCTTCATATCATCCAACAAAATATTTCTGTTGATGTTGGCAATAATTACGTCATATTTTTTGTCATTCAGCAAAGTGGCATCACCTTCAAAAACCGAAATATGCTTGCAGTTATTGAGTTCCACATTTTCCAAAGAATTTTGATAACACCAATTGTCTATATCAATCGCATCAATGGGTTTTGCGCCTTTCATTTCGGCAAATATTGCCAAAATTCCGGTACCGCAACCCATATCCAACACTTTTTTACCGGCAACATCCAAATCCAATAAATGCTGAACCATCATATGCGTGGTTTCGTGATGCCCTGTGCCGAAACTCATTTTTGGCTCAATAACAATATCGTACTTCAGGTTCGGATTCTCGTGAAATGGCGCTCTGATGCTCACCAAATCATCAACCTGAATTGGATTGAAGTTTTTTTCCCATTCAATGTTCCAATTGGTTTGTTCAATTTCCCTCATTTCATAAGAAATCTGAAATTCACCTGATTTTAACACATAAATATCATCTAAAACCTGTGCATTCCAATCGGTTTTCTGGATGAAAGCTTCAACGCATTCTTCATTTTCAACAAAACTTTCAAAACCTACTTCGCCCAATTCGGCAATTAAAATTTCGGTTGCCGGTTCTTTCGGACTCACTTTAAAGGTGTACGATATATAAATATTATCCATTAAATTGCATCAATTATTGCTTTAAAATCGTCTGTGTTTAACGCTGCACCACCAATTAAACCGCCATCTACATCAGGTTTCGAGAAAATTTCCTTTGCATTGGAAGGTTTAACGCTTCCACCGTATAAAATGGAAACTTCAGAAGCCACATTTTCACCATACTTATCTGCAACTATTTTTCTGATAAAAGCATGCATTTCCTGCGCTTGCTCAGGTGACGCAGTTTCGCCGGTTCCAATAGCCCAAACTGGCTCATAAGCCAAAATGATGTTTTTCCATGCACTCGCTTCTAAATGAAACAATCCGTTTTTTATTTGGCTTTCAACCACTTTAAAATGATTTCCCGCTTTTCTGTCGGCCAAAACTTCTCCAAAACAAAAAATTATTTCCATCTTGTTTGCCAAAGCGGCATCCACTTTTTTAGCCAACAATGCATCCGTTTCCCCAAAATATTCCCTGCGTTCAGAATGTCCCAAAATCACCGTATGCACACCAACCGATTTCAACATAGTTGCAGAAATTTCTCCGGTAAAAGCACCACTTTTTTCAAAATGCATGTTTTGTGCTGCCACTTCAACTTTGGTCCCTTTGGCTTTGCTTGCCACTTTTTGCAGACTTACATAAGTTGGCGCAACAATTACCCTTGTATTTTCAAGCGGTTGCTTTTTGATGCTTTTTGCGATTTTTTTAACCAACGATTTAGATTCATCCAAATCATTATTCATTTTCCAGTTTCCGGCTACTATTTTTGCTCTCATATTTATTGTTTTATGTTCAGTTTTATCGACAAATTTAATCATTATTAAATTCCTTAAAAAAATTCAATTCACTATTGTACGAATTCGTTTTCGTGTTGTGCTTTTATTTCAATCGGCTTAATTCTGATAAGTACAGCAATTTTTATCTAAATGATTTGGGTCTGCCTACCGTTAGGTTGGCGTTACCACAAGGGTCGGGCTTTTCGTTACAATCTTTTTTAATTCGCCGAAAAGGCGAATCAAAAAAGGATTTCCACTACAATCCCTAACGCAAATACTGCTTTAAAAAGCACTTAGTCTTTCAATCTAATTTTAGGATCCAACAATCCGTAACTAATATCCACCAAAATATTAATGATGATAAACATCGTAGCAATCACCAAAACACTGCCCATTATAATTGGTAAATCCAAGGTGTTTAGCGCATTTACAATTTCCTTTCCCAGTCCGTTCCAGTTAAAAATATATTCCACAAACACTGCACCTGCCAACATGGAGGCAAACCAACCCGAAACCGCTGTAACAACCGGATTTAAGGAGTTTTTTAACGCATGTGTTTTTATGATTTTATAAGTTGAAAGTCCTTTGGCCCTTGCGGTTCTTATATAATCCTGGCTTAAAACTTCCAGCAATGAATTACGCATCAACTGAATAACAACCGCCAAAGGCCTGATTCCCAAAACGATGGCCGGTAATAGTAAATTTTTCCATTGAATATAAATGTTTTCACCAAAATCGTCAACTTCATACAAACTGCCCGTCATATTTAAATTGGTGTACTTGTGCAACACAAACCCAAAAAACCAGGCGAATAATATGGCGGAAAAAAAAGAAGGTATACTCATTCCCAAAGTGCTCAATATCGAAACAATCCGGTCGAAAAAAGTATCTTTATACAAGGCCGAAAGTATTCCGAAAAATATACCTGTGATGATGGCAATCACAATCGCAGAAACCGCTAAAACAGCAGTGTTTGGAAATGTTTCCAAAATCACATCCGTTACATTTTTATCATTTTTTTGAAAAGATTTCCGCAGATAAGGATATTTTAAAACAACAATTTTTTCAACTACCGAAAACAGTTTAGTATAGGAATATTTTTCGGCAATTAAATAGGTGTATTTTGTTGAATCTGTGCTATGTATTGAAATGGGCGACAAATCGTTCAAATAATAAAAATATTGTGTTGTTAAAGGTTGGTCGAATCCGTATTTCACTCGTATATTTTGAAGCTGTTCCGCGTCTTCCCTTTGGTCCAGCATCATTCTTGCAGGATCGCCGGGCAACACATTAAAAAGAAAAAATATGACAGTTATTACGCCAAACAACGTAAGAATTCCATAAAATATTTTATTTAAAATATAACTAAACAAGGTGCTTTATTTGGTAAACAAAGATAACTTAAAGTATTAAAATTACTACTTTTGTTAAATTCTTTATTTGAACCTATGAACAAACAAGCGCTTATTGCACAAATTCAACAAAAAAAATCATTTTTATGTATTGGGTTGGATGTAGATTTGGATAAAATTCCAACACATCTTTTAAGTGAAGATGATCCAATTTTTGAATTTAACAAACAAATCATTGACGCCACACATCATTTGGCTGTTGCCTATAAACCAAATACCGCTTTTTATGAAGCTTACGGATTAAAAGGCTGGGCAGCGCTGGGAAAAACCATCGATTATCTTAATGCAAATTATCCTGAAATTTTCACCATTGCCGATGCCAAACGCGGCGATATTGGCAATACATCAACCATGTATGCAAAAGCATTTTTTGAAGATTTAAATTTTGATTCGGTAACTGTGGCGCCTTATATGGGAAGCGATTCGGTGGAACCATTTTTGGCTTTTAAATACAAAACCACCATTTTGTTGGCACTGACTTCCAACAAAGGCGGACTCGATTTTCAGGGATTGAAAATAAACGGGAATGAGTTGTATAAAGAAGTGATAAAAAAGGCTCTTACCTGGAAAAATTCAGAAAATTTGATGTTTGTGGTTGGCGCCACAAAACCTGCTTATTTTGAGGAAATCAGAAAAATTGTGCCCAATCATTTTTTATTGGTTCCTGGCGTTGGCGCTCAAGGCGGAAACCTGAAGGAAGTTTGCAAATACGGACTTAATGAAAATTGCGGATTGCTGGTGAATTCGGCAAGAAGCATCATTTATGCAAGCGATGGTTTGGATTTTGCAAAAGCCGCGCAATTGGAAGCATTGAAACTACAGCAGGAAATGGCTTTGATTTTAAGTTTGCAATAAATGTTTAAATTGTTATAATGAAATTATTTTTTTAAATGAAAATTATTAAAGACCAACTAGGAAGAGCATTTTCTGTTTCCAAAAATCCCAAAAGAATTGTTTCATTGGTGCCTTCACAAACGGAACTGCTGTGTGATTTGAATTTAGAAAACGAACTGGTTGGAATTACAAAATTCTGCGTGCATCCTTATCAGTTGAAATCGACCAAAACCATTGTTGGCGGCACAAAAAAAGTAGATTTCGACAAGATAAAAGCATTAAAACCCGATTTTATTCTTTGCAATAAAGAAGAAAACACCTACGATTTTTTACCTGAACTGGAAAAAATTGCGTCCACTTATTTTTCAAACATTACCACCATTGAAGACAGTTTGGATTTCATTTTAAGTTTGGGAGCTATTTTAAACAGAAGAACGGAAAGCCAAAATTTGGTCGAAAAAATAAACTTCAAACTAACCGACTTTAAAGAATTCATCAAAACAAAACCTATCCGAAAAGTTGCTTATTTTATTTGGGCAAAACCTTGGATGGTTGCAGGAAACGACACTTATATCAACCAAATGTTACAACTTAATAGGTTTGAAAACATTTACCAAAATATGAGTCGGTATCCAAAAATTGAAATTGATAAAATCAGGTACGATGGAGATCCTGATGTCATTATTTTGTCTTCAGAACCATTCCCGTTTAAAGATGAACATGCGTTGGAAATTTCAAGCTTTACAAATCGTTCCATCACTGTTTTTGCGGATGGCGAAATGTTTAGCTGGCACGGATCCAGATTTTTACTGGCGTTTGACTATTTTAAAGCCTTGCACAAAAAACTGGAAAGCCATTTTTAAAAATCATTTCGACTAAGCCTGCTTTCCGGACAGGAAAGATCAAAGTGAGAATTTCGATATTATCAAAACTAATCTTGCAACGCAAAAACCCTTTTTAACAAATCGGAAGTTCGTTTGGCAATATTCGCCCTAATTTCTCTTTCTTCAACTTCAACCATAGTGAAAACACCTTTTAAGGCTTCGTTAGTCACATAATCTGTTAAATCCGGGTTTACATCTGTTGTCAAAGGCAAACTATTATATCTTGTAATTAAATCTGCCCAAATTTTATCAGCCCCCACTTTTCTAAATGAATTGTTGATAATTGGATTGAATTTTTGGTATAAAGCAGCCGAAGTTGCAGTTTTTAAATACAGCGTAGCAGAATTTTTATCGCCCAATAAAATATTTTTGGCATCAACAAATGTCATCCCCGTAACGGCATCGGAGAAAATTGGAATGGCTTCACCCACAGCATCCTCTGCAGCCCTGTTCAGCACTCTTAATCCTTCATCAGCCAAGTTTGACAGGCCAATACTTCTTAAAGTGCGATCCACTTTTTGCAATTCGGCAGGCAATAAAATTTTAACCATTTCATTTTTAAAAAATCCATCCTGAACAGCCAAAGTTGTTACCTGATTGGCAATCCCATTTTGAAGTGCCTCCTTTAAACCGGCCGCAATTTGTTCATTGGTAATTCCGCCATTTGGCATTTGATTAATCACCTGCTGCAATTCCGCGCAAGCAGAAAATTGAAACACAAGCGCCACTAACATTATCCTTTTTAACATCATGTTATTTTTTTGCTAAGTTACTTAAATTTAACGTTTGAAACTGTCGGTTTTCTTATCGTAACCATACGGACAATGTTTGCAACCGCTTTTGCAGCAATAACCTCTTTTTAGATGATATTTTTCTGTAAACACACGGTAGCCATCTTCATTTATATAGTAATCTTCTTCGGAAGTAATAGGTTTTTCAAACATAGATTTGTCAAAAATAACAAAAAACGTTCTGAAATTTCAAAACGTTTTTAAATTTATGGGTTAATTCTTTTGAAAATAAAATTATTTTTCTTGTCCCGGAGGATATTGCGCCATAATTTCGGCAACAAATTCTTTAATTTTTTCTTCCTTTTTGGCAACATTTCCTGTGACGGACAAGGCGCCGCTTCCAATTCCCTGCCAAGCCAATTCTTTTTTATTGGCATCAATTAAATCGATAAACAAAGTTCCTTCGGTGTATTTAGAAACTTGTGTTCCAAAATTTGGTCCGTAATACCAAGGATGCCAGCCGTAATAAAAGTTATTGTTGTACACATCAACTTTTTGTATTGATTTTGCAAATATATTAACCAGCAAATCAGGTTCCTCTGATTTTGTGAAACCTTTCGCAAGCAATTCACTTTCAATAGCCTTTAGAATTCTTCGTTTATCCAGATCGGAAATCTCAGCCTTATCAATTCCTTTTTTATAAAAAGCAAATGTTTTATACTTAGAAAAATCGGCGGTTGTATCATAATCGGTTGTAACTCTGATGGAGCTGCAAGAAGCTACAAAAAAAATTAAAGCTAGCGGAAGTAATTTTAAGGCTTTCATTTATATACAATTTAAATTATTAAAATAAATTTTTCAAGATTTGATCATCGACTAAATTAGGCAATGTCACTTTTAAATTTGGCTCCACTTCCATCGCTCTTTTTATGGCGAAAACAGCACCTTCATTTCTTGCCCAATTTCTGCGTGCAATCCCATTATTTACATCCCAAAAAAGCATGCTTTTTAAGCGTTTTTCGGCCTCTAAACTACCATCAAGAACCATACCAAATCCGCCGTTAATAACCTCTCCCCAGCCCACTCCGCCTCCGTTATGAATTGAAACCCAAGTTGCTCCGCGAAAACTGTCGCCAATCACATTTTGAATGGCCATATCTGCCGTAAATTTGGAGCCGTCGTAAATATTTGACGTTTCTCTGTAAGGCGAATCTGTTCCGGAAACATCATGATGGTCTCGTCCCAAAACAATAGGCGCTGATATTTTTCCATTTTTTATTGCATTGTTAAAGGCTTCAGCAATTTCCATACGGCCTTCCGCATCCGCATATAAAATTCTGGCTTGGGAGCCCACCACCAATTTATTTTCCTGAGCGCCTTTTATCCACTGAATATTGTCGGTCATTTGCTGCTGAATTTCTTTTGGTGAATTTTTTCTGATTTCTTCCAAAACTTCACAAGCAATGGCATCCGTTTTTTCTAAATCGGCCTCATTTGCACTTGTGCACACCCAACGAAAAGGTCCAAAACCATAATCAAAACACATCGGCCCCATAATGTCCTGCACATAAGACGGATATTCCCATCTCTCTGTCTCTTCCCCAAGGGAAGAAAGGGTTTCCTTACTGCAGAAATTTCCTTTTGAATCTTTATAAATTTTTGCTCCTGCCCTGCTTGCTTCCAGTAAAAAAGCATTTCCGTAATCGAAAAAATAAGTTCCTTTTGCAGTATGATGGTTGATTGCCGCAACTTGTCTTCTCAAACTTTCCTGAACTTTTTCTTTAAATAATACAGGATTTTCAACCATCATCACATTGGAATCCTCAAAAGAAATTCCTGCCGGATAATAACCGCCGGCCCAAGGATTGTGTAGCGAAGTTTGGTCGGAACCCAAATCTACATACACATCTTCGTCTGCAAATTTCTCCCAAACCTCCACGATATTTCCTAAAAAAGCAATCGAAACCACTTCCTTGTTTTCTTTGGCAATTTTCACCCTTACGGCTAATTCATTTAAATCGGTAATTTTTTCATCTATCCAACCTTGCGACAGACGAATTTCTGTAATTTTCGGATTCACTTCGGCACAAACCGTAATGCAGCCGGCAATATTTCCAGCTTTTGGCTGTGCGCCGCTCATTCCTCCCAAACCGGAAGTCAGAAATAATTTCCCCGCCAAAGGCTCTCCATTTTTGGCAATTTTTCGGCCTGCATTTAACACGGTAATTGTGGTGCCGTGCACAATTCCTTGCGGACCAATATACATATAACTGCCGGCGGTCATTTGCCCGTATTGCGTTACGCCCAGAGCATTGTATTTTTCCCAGTCGTTTTGTTTACTGTAATTTGGAATCATCATTCCGTTGGTAACCACCACTCTTGGCGCATTTTCATTGGAAGGAAACAAACCCATCGGATGGCCGGAATACATCACCAACGTTTGCTCGTTGTTCATTTCCGACAAATATTTCATCGTCAATAAATATTGTGCCCAATTTTGAAAAACAGCACCATTGCCGCCATATGTAATCAATTCGTGGGGATGTTGCGCCACGGCTTCATCCAAGTTATTCTGAATCATATGCATAATGGCTTTTGCCTGAACAGAATTTCCAGGATATTCGTTGATTGGCCGCGCATAAAACTGATAATCGGGCCGAAAACGATACATATAAATTCGACCGTATTCTTTTAATTCCTCAGCGAATTCCTTCGCTAAAATACTGTGGTGTTTTTTGTCAAAATACCGCAATGCATTTCTGATCGCGAGTTCTTTTTCTTCTTTCGATAAAATATCTATGCGCTTTGGCGCATGATTTATTGCTCTATCGTAGTTTTTTTTTGAAGGCAATTCAGAAGGAATTCCTTGTTTTATCTGATCTTGAAACGTCATTTAAATGAAATTTGATAGGTACAAATTTACAATTATTTAAGAGAATTATATCAGTGATTTTTTATGGAGTTTCAATCTAGAAAAAAATATTTTTAAATATTTCCTTAAAAATCTAAGACCATATTCAGTTAAATTCGCTTTGAAAATTTCTTTATATTTGTTAGTACCTCATCAAACATTAAAACTATGATTATATGAAAAAATCTTTCCTATTTAGCTTATCCTTTTTGTTTATGTTGATTTATAGCCCAATGATGGCCATCGACAAAACAGACACCCGCCTGCTTTCCGAACCGGCAATCAGTAAAACCAATATCGCATTTATTTATGCCGAAGACCTTTGGATTGCCAATAAAGATGGTTCCAATCCAAGGCGACTTACGGTGGATGATGGCGTGGAATCGAATCCTGTTTTTTCGCCAGACGGCAGTATGATCGCTTTCAATGCACAATACGACGGCAATGCAGATGTGTATATTGTGCCAGTTTCGGGCGGTGTTCCCAAGCGCCTTACCTGGCATCCTTATAATGACTTGGTGAGAGGATTTACGCCAAATGGCCAACAGGTTTTGTTTAATTCACAACGCAATACCTTTACCAACAGATATTTACAGTTGTTTACTGTTGAAATTGCCAACGGAAAAGTAACAACTTTAGACATTCCCAATGCCTTTTGGGCTTCTTACAGTCCGGAAGGTAAACAAATCGCATACACGCCAATAGCCGACAGGTTTAAGCAGTGGAAGCATTATCGCGGAGGCACAATGAGCAGGATTTGGATTTATGAAACGAGTAATCATGCCGTAACGGAAATCCCAAAACCAAAGGCCGGTAGCAATGATACCCAACCGATCTGGATAGGTAAAGATGTCTATTTTATAAGCGACAGAAATGGAGAATTTAACCTTTTTAGTTATACCCAAGACAAAAAAGAAATCAAACAACTGACGGATTTTAAAGATTTTCCGATTATAAATATCTCCGCTTCCGATGGTGAAATTATTTTTGAACAGGCTGGATACCTTCATCTTTTTAATGTTGCCAGCGGAAATACATCAAGAATCAAAGTTGGCATCGCAACCGATTTATTGGAACACAGATCGAGATTTGTAAGCGGAAATAATTATATCCGCAGTGCAAACATTTCTCCTTCCGGAGCTCGCATGGTGGTCGATTTTAGAGGAGAAATAATCACGATTCCCGCTAAAAAAGGCGACCCGCTAAACATCACAAATACACCGGGAACACACGAAAAATATCCTTCCTGGTCACCCGACGGCAAACAAATCGCCTATTTTTCTGATGAGAGCGGTGAATATGCGCTGCATCTCAGAAATAAGGAAGGAGAAGGGATTCCAAAAATCATTGCCCTTAATGGAACAGGCTTTTACGCGAACATTCATTGGTCTCCCAACAGCAAAAAAATATGCTTTGTTGACAATGGCCGAAACTTCTATTTGATTGATATTGCCACCGGAAAATCCACTAAAATAGCAACAGATGCTGTTTATGTTCCGGGCGCATTCCGGGAACTTTTTGGCAGTTGGTCGGCAGATTCAGGCTGGATTGCCTACACCATTATCACAGAAACTAATTTTGAGCAGGCTTATTTATATTCGATAGCAGAAAATAAATCTTATCCGGTTTCAGATGGTTTATCAAACGTCAGCAATCCTGTTTTTGACCCGAGCGGCAAGTATTTATATTTGTTTGCTTCCACAGATGCCGGACCTGTAATTAACTGGTTTGATTTGTCCAATCAGGATATGACGGCAAGCAATTCCTTGTATCTTATTACCCTTCAAAAAAACACCGCATCCCCTTTTGCCAAGGAAAATGATGTGGAGGAAACTGATGATAAGAGCAAAGAAGAAGACAAAAAGGAAGATAAAAAGGAGGATAAAAAAGAAAATACAAATATTCCGCCGCTTATCATCGATTGGGAAGGCATCTTAAACAGAATTGTTTCAATCCCTATACCTTCAGGTAATTATAACAATCTGCAAGTGGCCAAAGAAGGAGAATTTTATTATTTGGTGCAAGCATCAAACGATGATAAAACAATGCTTCATCAATACGACCTGAAGAAAAGAAAAGGCGAGGCCATTATGCCTGCAGATGATTATATAATCGCTGCCAAAGGAACCAAAATGCTTTACCGGATTAAAGATAAATGGGGAACTACAGATACCGGAAAAAAACCTGAAGATGACGCGATTGTTAATACGGGTGCCATACTGGTCAAAATTGAGCCTCTCGAAGAATGGTCCAATATTTTTAATGAAGCTTGGCGTGTTAACCGGGATTATTTCTATGACCCTGGAATGCACGGTACAGACTGGGACGCCATGAAAAAGAAATACGCGACTTTTCTACCTGATTTATCTTGTAAAAATGATCTTTACAGGGTTATGGAGTGGATGTTCAGTGAATTGTCTGTAGGACATCACCGTTTTTCCAGTACCGGTGACAGCATGACAGAAGTAAAAAAAATACCGGGAGGACTGTTAGGCGCAGATTATGAAGTTATAAATAATCGCTATCGCATTAAAAAAATCTATGGCGGCCTGAACTGGACGCCTGAATTGAGATCTCCGCTTACCGAACCTGGTATTGAGATTAAAGTGGGCGATTATATTTTGGAAGTTAATGGGAAAACCGTTACGACAAATGATAATTTCTTCAGTTTTTTTGAAAACACCTCTGATAAGTTAACCGAACTGACAGTCTCCTCCAATCCCAATATGACCAATACAAGAAAAATTACTGTCGTGCCCATCGCTTCAGAAATGAATTTACGCAACAGGGATTGGGTTGAAGGCAATATCAAAAAAGTAAATGACGCGACCAATGGGCAAGTAGCCTATGTTTATGTGCCAAATACAACCACACAAGGCCATGAATACTTTAAGCGCTATTTCTTTCCACAGGCAAATAAACCCGCAATCATTATTGACGAACGCTTTAACGGCGGTGGCCAGTTGGCGGATTATTATATCGATATTTTAAAACGTCCGCTGCAATCGTACTGGGCCTATCGATACGGAAAAGACCAGAAAGCGCCTAATGCTTCTATTCAGGGTCCAAAAGTTTTACTTATAGATGAAACTGCCGGTTCAGGAGGCGATTACTTCCCTTATTTGTTCAGAAAAAATGATTTGGGCACCATTATCGGAAAAACAACCTGGGGAGGTTTGGTAGGTATTTTAGGATATCCGGAGTTTATTGACGGCGGAATCGTCACCTCACCAAATTTGGCTTTTTATGATGAAAAAGGATTTGGTATAGAAAATGAAGGTGTTGCACCGGATATTGAGGTTGAACAATGGCCTGCGGAAGTTATTAAAGGTAGAGACCCGCAATTGGAAAAAGCCATTCAAGTTGTTTTAGAACAGTTGAAAGCCAATCCTCCGAAAAAGATAGAAACGCCTCCCTATCCAGTTAAAAGTAAAAACTAAATAATTGATTTAGAATGTTTTAAGATTATAATTTAAAACAAAATGGTATGTTAAATAAGCCCAAGTTTATTTAATATACCATTTTTCATAAATGACTTAAAAATTATTCGAGCTATTTTATATTTCATCATATACTGCAAATCTTTAATAATTTGGTTTAATTTTTGAATATTACATTTAATATGATTGTCATTTTTAAATATATCATTCCGAAGAACTTCTCCGGATTAACGATTTTCCCTTTTATCTTCGTAAGAAATAAGAAAAGCATCAATGAAGCCTTTTTTTAAACCACAAAAAATTCATTTAAAACAGCAGACAGAATTGCTTTGGATTTTCTTTTTTGTTTGGTGTTTTATAGAATATTGTATTCGATTTTTTAGCTAAGTTCTATTTACAACAGCATTTGCGTTAGGGATTAAAGTGAAAATCCTTTTTTAATTCGCCTTTTCGGTGAAGTAAAAAAGATTGTAACGAAAAGCCCGACCCGCAGGGTAACGCCCAAAACAATGAGCTATAAATTGCTGTGTTTATTAGAATTAAACCGATTTTATCAATATAAAAATCATAAATTCGCCTATAAAAACATCAGTTTTGAAAAAGAAGCCTATAAAAATGAGCGGGATTTAAATTATTTAGAATCAAGAAAAACCCTTGCTTTTTTAAAGTATTTATAGCTTTTTAATTCTTTTTTTGTGCTTTATGCCACTTTTTTGATTTTCTGTTTGTTTTTAATCAACAGAAACATTTTACAATTAAAACCTTGAAAACTGCCAATTAAACAATACTTATAAATTTTTGTAAATTGCGGCATACAATTAGACACAAAAATGGATACAATTACACCTTATAAACCAAAAAATAAAGTTAGAATAGTTACAGCCGCTTCTCTTTTTGACGGTCACGATGCCGCCATCAATATTATGCGAAGAATTATTCAGGCTACCGGCGTTGAAGTGATTCATCTGGGGCATGACAGAAGTGTTGAAGAAGTGGTGAATTGTGCCATTGAGGAAGATGCAAATGCCATTGCGATGACTTCTTACCAAGGCGGACATATAGAATATTTTAAATATATGTACGATTTGCTTCAGGAAAAAGGCGCTCCACAAATTAAAATATTTGGCGGCGGCGGCGGTGTAATTCTTCCTGAAGAAGTGAAGGAATTGGAAAATTATGGCATTTCAAAAATTTATTCCCCAGATGATGGCCGCAGTATGGGTTTGCAGGGAATGATTAATGATATGATTTCACTTTGCGATTTCCCAACAGGTGAAATTGTTGATTTTTCCGTGGCCGATTTGACAAAAAAAAATCCTATGGAATTGGCGATAGCCATTTCTGCCGCTGAGAATTTCTCGGAAAAACATCTCGATTTCATCAATGAAATTAAAGCAACATCAAAAAAATCGGAAACACCGGTTTTGGGAATTACAGGCACCGGCGGCTCAGGAAAATCGTCTTTGGTTGATGAATTGGTGAGAAGATATTTAATAGATTTTCCCGAAAAAACAATCGCCATTGTTTCGGTGGACCCTTCAAAAAGAAAAACAGGCGGCGCTTTGTTGGGCGACAGGATTAGAATGAACTCCATAAAAAACGACCGTGTTTATATGCGTTCACTGGCCACGCGCCAATCTAATTTGGCCTTATCAAAGCACGTGAGCATTGCCGTTGACATTTTAAAAGTTGCCGGATTTGATATGGTGATTTTAGAAACTTCGGGCATTGGGCAAAGCGACACTGAAATTGTAGAACATTCCAATGTTTCCTTGTATGTGATGACGCCAGAATATGGTGCCGCAACGCAACTGGAAAAAATTGATATGATCGATTTTGCCGATGTTATCGCACTCAATAAATTCGACAAACGCGGTGCTTTGGATGCCTTGCGTGACGTAAAAAAACAATACCAGCGCAACCATAATTTGTGGGAAAGTAGCGTTGATGCTATGCCGGTTTACGGTTCCATCGCTTCTCAGTTCAACGATCCGGGAACCAATGAATTGTATCAGGTGCTCATCAAAAAAATTAACGAAAAAACAGGCACGCATTTTAAAAGCACTTTTGAAGTTTCCGATAAAATAAGCGAAAAACAATATATTATTCCGCCAAACCGAGTGCGCTATTTGTCGGAAATCACCGAAAATAACAGGGCTTACAACCAAAACGCTAAAAAACAAAAACAGATAGCGCAAAAGTTGTTTGGGATTTATAAAACGATATGTTCCGTTGCAAGGGTTTCAGTTGAAACGGAGTTAACGCATCTCACTAAAATTGGCGTAAATGAAGAGGAGATTCTGAAACAAGTTCAGAATGACGACACAAAACTATTTTTATCGCTTTTATTCAAAGAATTTGCCCGCGTGAAAATGGATTTAAATCCGTACAACTGGGAAATCATTTTAAATTGGGAAGCCAAAAAGCAATCCTATAAAGATGACCTCTTTACTTTCAATGTTCGCGGGAAGGAATTAAACATAAAAACACACAGCGAGTCTTTATCGCACACGCAAATTCCTAAAATTTCCCTGCCAAAATATGAGGCTTGGGGCGATTTGTTGTTGTGGACTTTGGAAGAAAATGTTCCGGGTGAATTTCCTTATACCGCAGGATTGTTTCCGTTTAAAAGAACAGGCGAAGATCCGGCAAGAATGTTTGCCGGAGAAGGCGGACCTGAGCGCACGAACCGACGTTTTCATTACGTGAGTTTGGGACTTCCGGCAAAACGTTTGTCCACCGCATTTGATTCCGTGACTTTATATGGAAATGATCCGCACAGCCGACCTGATATTTATGGTAAAATTGGAAATGCAGGCGTTTCAATTTGCTGTTTGGATGATGCAAAAAAATTGTATTCAGGTTTCGATTTGACAAATGCAATGACATCCGTTTCTATGACCATTAACGGTCCGGCACCAATGATGTTGGCGTTTTTTATGAATGTTGCAATTGACCAGGAATGTGAAAAATATATCACCGCCAACGGACTTGAACAAGAAATTGAAGCAAAAATAAAAAGCATTTACAAGAAAAAAGGCATCGCACGTCCGCAATATCAGGGTGAATTGCCGGAAGGAAATAACGGATTGGGTTTGCGATTGTTGGGTGTTACCGGAGATGAAGTGTTGCCGCAAGACATTTATAAAAAAATTAAAACAGCAACCATCTCCAAAGTTCGCGGAACGGTACAAGCCGATATTTTAAAAGAAGACCAAGCGCAAAATACCTGTATTTTTTCCACAGAATTTGCGTTGCGTTTGATGGGCGATGTTCAGGAATATTTTATTGCCAACAACATCACCAATTTTTATTCGGTTTCCATTTCCGGATACCATATTGCAGAAGCCGGCGCCAACCCAATTTCACAATTGGCATTTACCTTGGCAAACGGATTTACTTATGTGGAATATTATTTATCAAGAGGAATGGACATTAATGAATTCGGACCGAATTTATCCTTCTTCTTTTCCAATGGCGTTGACCCGGAATATGCTGTGATAGGAAGGGTTGCCCGCAAAATTTGGGCGAAAGCCATGAAAGAAAAATATGGCGCTAACGCAAGGGCACAAATGATGAAATATCACATTCAAACTTCAGGAAGAAGTTTGCATGCGCAGGAAATTGACTTTAATGACATTCGCACAACCTTGCAGGCTTTGTATGCCATTTATGATAATTGCAACAGTTTACACACCAACGCTTATGATGAAGCGATTACAACGCCAACGGAAGAAAGCGTGCGCAGGGCAATGGCCATTCAGCTGATTATCAACAAAGAATTGGGCTTGACCAAAAATGAAAATCCGATTCAGGGTTCCTTTATTATTGAAGAATTGACCGATTTGACGGAAGAAGCCATTTATGCCGAATTTGACAGAATCACGGAACGCGGCGGTGTTTTAGGCGCGATGGAAACTATGTACCAACGCAGTAAAATTCAGGAAGAAAGCTTGTATTACGAAACCTTAAAACACAATGGTGAATTTCCTATTATTGGCGTAAACACGTTTTTAAGCAGCAAAGGTTCGCCAACGGTTTTGCCGCAAGAAGTTATCAGAGCCACCGAAAAAGAAAAACAATATCAAATCACGGTGGTTGAAAACCTGAACAAAGCAAATGCTTCCGCAGTAAAAGAACATATTGCCTTATTAAGACAAAAAGCCGTGAATAACGAAAATATTTTTGAGCAATTAATGGAAGCCTGCAAAGTGTGTTCTATCGGACAAATTACGGATGCTTTGTTTGAAGTTGGCGGACAGTACAGGAGAAATATGTAGGTTTTTTCAATTATCAGTTGTTGGTTGTTGGTTGTTGGTTCCGCTCCAAAAAGGGGCGAAGCTTCTTTTCAATTCCCAATCCTCTTTTTATTTTTTAGCTTCTCAAGCATTTCTCCCATTTTTTCGTGCACTTTATTGATTGCTTTCAGCGGGCGAACCATCACTTTGAAACTGATGATTTTACCGTCGGCATTTAGTTCAATCATATCAACGCCGTTTACGGTTATGCCATCAATAAGCGTGACAAATTCTAGAATAAACTGTTTATTGGCAACAACTTGATTCACATACCTAAAATCAGCATTTTCACCGCCAAATACCTCCAGCGCCGCCATTAAATACAATTTGGTAATTTGCTTTCCCTCTTGGGGCGCCCAAACAATGGGTGAATAAAAAATCACCTCATCAGCCAAAAGTTCGTCCAATATTTTAGGGTTTTTGGTGTCTAAAAATGTATGCCAGTTTTTTAAGGATACGTGCATAGATCTATGTTTTTATTTGATGAAATTTTTGTTTTTTTGTATTGCACGGCTGCAAATATGGCAATTCCGTTTTGCTTTTAGTTTGTAAACCCCAAATTTATTTTCCCAATTTCTTTATTTGCGATATATTAATCAAAGCTATCATTTGTGTGATTGCAATGGCATTGAGTTGTGCCAATCTATCCGATTGTAATTGACCTTGATAAATAAAAACAGAATTCAAACTTTCAAGATTTGACAAAACTACCAATTGTTCAATTGTGGCAGAATCTCTAATATTGCCTTCTAAATTTGGGTTTTCTTGGCGCCATTGTTTTGCTGTAATCCCAAATAAGGCTACATTCAGCAAATCTGCTTCATCGGCATAAACAAAGTAAATTTTAGTTTTGTCTAACGCTGCTGGGATAAGTTTATTTTTTATGGCATCGGTATGAATATGATAATTGACTTTGGCTAAGGTGCGCTGAAAATTCCATTCCAAATTTAACTTACTGCTTTCATTGTCTTTAAGACGTTGATATTCTTTAATCAAAAGCAATTGAAACTTTGGACTAATCCACATTCCAAATTGAAAAGCAATATCTTTATGGGCATAAGTGCCTCCATATCTTCCTGCTTTGGCAGAAATACCGATTGCTCCGGTAATTTCAATCCATTGTTTTACAGACAAAACAAAATTATTGCTGCCCGCATTATTTTTAATTGTACCGAAATCGGTATAATTAAAATTGGGATTATACAATGCTTCCCATTCCCCAAGATATTCAATGGTGTTTTTTAAACTGAGCCATTTGATAATAATGACTTCTTGCATTTGACTTTTTGCCATATCGGTCAGTGAAATAAAATCGTCTTTAGCATTGGAAACAATGGTTATTTCTTTCCCGTCAATACTTATTTTAGTGTTTTTTGGCATAGCTTTTTTGTATAATTTTCGATTGTCAAATACTGTAAATTGTCACTTTTGAGTTAATGGTCTCAACAAATTTATGCCAGACTACGTCTGTTGCCCTCATCTTACCGTCCACAGCTTCCATTTTCAAAGCGTTACAATTTGTAACGGTTTCGCTTCCTTCTGCCAGTAAACGTTTTTTCACAACACGCCAATAAACTTGTGGGTTATTGCTTTCAGTTAAAATGGCAATTACATCTACAATGGAAAAATACCATTTCTCCAATTTCTCATCCCAATGGGTTCTTACTTTTTTTTTGTTAAAAAGTTTGATTTTGTTGTTCATTTTTATGGATAAGTTGTTTTGT
>JAVVEF010000035.1:0-24888 GCA_032251275.1 Lutibacter sp. | reverse complement strand
CGATATTTAACAATTTAATCAAAAGGATGGTAAAGACAGATAATATTACCCATAGAGAAATAATATGTGGTTAGATACCGACCTCAATTCTTTTATTCTAATTACTTATCATCTAAACCAGCACCTAAAAACCAAGAAAAATTAAAAGAAAATTTAGAAAACCATATGAATATGTTGCTACAAAATCCAGATAGGGTAAAGAAATATTTTAGTCATAAAGACATAAAATATGCAGCTTGATTTATTTACGACATATGCCCGTCAGGTTAATAATAAGTCTTCAAATTAAAAATCATTATTCGTTTTGTCATTCCGACAAAGGAGGAATCGCATTATTATTTGCCGTTTTTAAACTTCCGTCTGCGGACTTCGGACTGTTCAATTTTCAATTGAAAAGATGACAAATGTTATCTTTTAACCAAATAATAAAAGGTAAATTTGTCTGATATTAAATCGTAAAAAATTATGAGTCAAGATAAAGCATGTTTAGTTTGCAAAAAACCATCAACGGAAGTACCTGTAACAAAATTTTATTACCAGGAAAGCGAATTTTATATTTGTCCGCAACATATCCCTATTTTAATACATCATCCAGAGCAATTAAATGGTTTATTGGCCGGCGCCGACAAACTGACCGGAGGATAAATAAATGGTTATTAAATTTATTGCATAAAAAAACGCGCCAATTGGCGCGTTTTTATTTTAAACAGTTTTTATTATTTATTGAATTTTTCTGATAAATCTTTACCAAACATTTTCAATTTTTCAATGGCAGTTTCCACTTCCTTTTCCACAGTTTCAATAGTGCTTTCCTTCAAAAAAGGATATCTGTAATCTGTTGGCGGCACAAAAGTTTCTTTAATGGTGCGGGTGTTTACCCAACGCAATAAATTCCAAACAGAACCTGCTTTGTCGTTTGTTCCTGATCCGCGAGCGCCTCCAAATGGTTGTTGTCCAACAACGGCTCCGGTTGGCTTGTCGTTGATATAAAAGTTTCCTGCGGCATTTTCCAATTTGTTGGTTGCAATGTCAATCACATAACGGTCTCCGCTAAAAATAGCGCCCGTTAAAGCATATTCGCTAGTGGAATCAATCAAATCAAGGGTTTCTTCCCATTTCTCATCTTCGTAAACAAAAATGGTCATAATTGGCCCGAACAACTCATTACACATTGTTTTGTATTTTGGGTTGGTGGTCACAATAATTGTTGGTTCAATAAAATAACCAATTTCATCGCTGTAACCGCCGCCAATAATAATTTCGGCATCAGCATCTGCTTTCGCTTCTTCAATATAACCCGATAATTTTTTGAACGCTCTGTTGTCGATTACCGCATTTATAAAGTTTGTTGGGTCTTCCGGTGATCCCATTTTAAACGATTTCAAATCATTTTGCAAGGAAGTTTTAATGGCTCCCCACAAGCTTTTTGGCAAATAAGCACGAGATGCTGCAGAACATTTTTGGCCTTGATACTCAAAAGCGCCTCTTGCAATTGCAGTGGCAACTTCTTGCGCGTTTGATGTTGGATGTGCCCAGATGAAATCTTTTCCACCTGTTTCTCCTACAATGCGTGGATATGATTTATAATTGCCCACATTTTTTCCGATAGTTTCCCAGAAACTGTTAAATACCGGCGTTGAACCTGTAAAGTGAACGCCTGCGAAATCGCGGTTGTTCAATAAAACATCAGTAATCATAGCCGAATTTCCGGTAACCATATTGATAACGCCATCAGGTAAACCCGCTGCTTTAAACAATTCCATAATTACCTGTGCAGAATAAATTTGGGAACTTGCCGGTTTCCAAATAACCACATTTCCCATCAATGCCGGAGCTGAAGGTAAATTCCCTGCAATTGCGGTAAAGTTAAAAGGTGTAATGGCATACACAAATCCCTCAAGAGGACGATATTCCATACGATTCCAGATCCCTGTAGAAGATGCCGGCTGATTGTTGTAAATCTCTGTCATAAATTGCACGTTGAAACGCAAAAAGTCGATCAATTCACAAGCGGAATCAATTTCTGCCTGAAAAGCATTTTTTGATTGTGCGATCATAGTGGCCGCATTCATTTTGTAACGAAACGGTCCCGACAATAAATCGGCAGCTTTTAAGAAAATCGCTGCTCTGTGTTCCCAGCTGGTTGCTGCCCACTTAACGCGTGCTTCCGCAGCTTTTTTAACAGCCAATTCAATATGCTCCTTTTCTGCCACATGGTATTTTCCCACACAGTGTTTGTGGTCATGCGGCGGATGAATGTCAACCGTGTTTCCTGTTCTGTATTCTTTTCCGCCAATATAAAAAGGAATGTCAACTTGTTCGTTGAACATTTTTTTATAGGTGTCTAATAACGCTTTGCGTTCTGGAGTCCCCGGAGCGTATGAATTGATAGGCTCATTGACTGCTTTTGGTACGTTGTAAAATCCTGAAGCCATGGTATATATTTTTAAGGTTTTTTAAATTAAATTTGTTTTGCAAAGTTACAAAAATGAATTTACTTTAAAGATTAAGGCCTAATACTCAATAATCAAATTTTAATACCATGTGTACCGTTACTTTTTTACCTTTAGGCAATACCGATTTCATACTGACTTCCAACCGAGATGAACAAAGGTTAAGAGAAACATTGCCACCCAAAATATATGAAGAAACTGGCATAGAAATGCTGTTTCCCAAGGATAAAGTTGCCGGAGGAACGTGGATTGGCATAAGTTCAAAAAAAAGATTGGTTTGCGTATTAAATGGCGGTTTCATAAAGCATAAAAGGAAGGATAACTACAGCAAAAGCCTTGGATTGATTGCCAAAGAATTGTTAAAAGAAAATAGCATTCAGCCTTATCTTGAAAACCTCAATTTATTGGGTATTGAACCTTTTACCATGATTTTAGTTGACTGGAATAATAACGAATTAAATTTGGTTGAAGTGGTTTGGGACGAACATGAAAAGCACATCAAAAAACACAAAAACGAACCGAAAATTTGGTCATCCTCTTCCTTGTATACTCAAGAAATTAAGGAATTGCGCAAAAACTTGTTTCAAAAATGGCTTTCCGAAAATGAATATACTTCTGAAGCGATTTTGCAATTTCATCATCAAAAAACAGCTGATGAAGAACAATCCATTTTAATGAAGCGAAAATATGTTGAAACGGTGAGTGTCACTTCCATAGAAAAATTGGAAAATAGTATTGAAATGGTTTACGAAGACCTTGTGCATTCAACAAAAACTACCGTTAATTTTAACCGCTTATAAAAGAAATAACTGCCACAATTACAACTCCAACAATCGCCAAAAAAGTATAATAGCTGTTTAATAAAATGAATTTCACAATGGTTATAAAACGTTTCTGTCGGTAAAAATTGCGCAACGATTTATAAAAATAAACAAGAAATAAAAGCACAAAAATCCAAAATGCGTTTTCCATTTTAAAGACCAGATTCAGCAAATAGAAAATGATAAACAAGAGAAAAAAGACCGTTTGGGTATTAAAAACAAACACCAAATGCTCCATATAGGTGAATTTTTTTCTGATGTACAACAATTTTAAAAAGAGCGTAAAAACCGGCAGGAAAACAAACATTGAAATGGAAATATAGGAAATGAATTTTTTGATTAAATTTTTTACGCCTGCTTCCGTATTCAACTGCGCAATGTTGGCTTCTGCTTTTTTAACCTGCTGATAATAAAAAGTATTCCAAAATGTTTTTTGATAACCCAAACTGTCCATCGCCTGCTCGTTGGAATAAGAAGGAAATTTTCTGCGAAAGTTTACAAAATCGGCTATTTTATCAAAAAAACCAATGTTGGATTCCTGTTTTGTTTTAATGGCGTATTCACGAGGCTTTTTCAAGGAATCGGCATCATTTTCATACAATTTAAAAGCATTTTCCAAATCGGAAATCACTTTGGTGTTGGCAGAATCTTTTGGCATCGTTTCCGCAGTTATCCTTTTTATTTCTGTCTTTAGGGAATCGCGCTTTTGCGGATTCAATTTAGCTAAGGAATCTAAGGTTTTGGTGGTTGTGGCGATATCCTTTATTGGGTTCTTGTCACCTTCTATCTTATTTGAAATACCTAAAATCAAAAAGAAAATGATGGAAACCTGCAGGTATAATTGAAATGGATTTACATATTTAACGCGTTTTCCCAAAATATACTCTTTGGCTACTTTTCCGGGTTTAATGAGTAACGGAATAAAGGTGGTCCAAAATTGAGAATCGTAGGATAAAAATCCGGAAACCAATTTATTCACATAATTCCCGATACTTAATTTGCTGGCGGTGTTTTTTTGTCCGCAATAAGAACAAAAATTTTCATTATTCAATAAAGGCTGGCCGCAATTTAAACACTCCAAACCTTTGGATTGTTTGTGCCTAAACCGTTGAAGCTGAAATTTCATAAAGCCTAGTTATGAATACTGGAAACCATCAATTGAAAAGTGGGGATGTACACTTTAAAAGTGCTTGAAGTGGTAAAATTTATCATATTGTAAAAACCTTTCATCGCGCCTATAGGAGATGTTAAAAAACAATTTGATTTGTAGGTGTATTTTTCTGTTGGTTTTAAAATGGGTTTTTTACCTATAACCCCAGATCCTTCAACATATTCAGTGTTATTTAAAGAATCAAAAATTGTCCATTGGCGCTCTAAAAGCTGCACTGTGTCATTGCTTTGGTTTTCGATGGTAACTTCATAGCTAAAAGCAAAATACAGCCTGAAATTTCGATAGCTTGTGCCTTCGAAATTAGAAGTGACTGAAATTTTAATGCCATTTGTTACTTGTTGTACCATAGCAACTTACTTATTTTTTAATGCTCAAAGATACTAAAAATTTCAAACAAAATTATTAGTTATTTATTTTTTCGGAGTTGCCATAACCAAGGCCAATTACTTTTGTGTACCTACTTCCAAACTTTTTGTAATATACCAAAACGGTGTAATCATTTTCAGTTTGGTAAAATGACCCGTCAATATCATGGGTGCTGATTGTCCCATCTTTTGATTTGGTGACATATTGATAATTGTAAAATCCCTGTTTGAGCAACAATTTAGCTTCATACAAACCCAAAGTTTCATTGTAGTTTAGCTTGTTTGTATCGTTTAACTGCCAATTGTTAAAATTTCCGCTTACGTAAACATCCTTTCCTTCCATATTTTGCGTGGTTTTTAACGAAAAATACACCCAACTGTAATCGGCATCCGTATTGTTGTTTTCCCCGTTTAAAGTTCTGATTACAAAATTTCCATTTACATCCGGATATAAAGTATAAGGCTGGTTCCTTCTTTCTTCATCGGTAAATAAATAGGTATGATACAAATCTTCTCCCAATTCTACATTGGCGATGTTTAAGGAAGAACTTCTGATGGATTTTGAATCGAAATACAAAAATTCGTTTCCAGCCCAAAAACTTGTTTCCTTATTGTATTTGTAAAGCAATTGGTCGCCCCTAAAAAACTGTGGTTTTAAGCCCGTAATGGCATTTTGCCAATTGTTATTTTGAAGAATTACCGGGGAAATTTCTTCGCTCGGATTGTTGATGCGCAAGTTTGGCGTATTAATGGTAAACTCAACGGATTGCTTTTTATCGATATAAAAAATATCCCTGTTTTTAAAAACTGCTACGCCAACAGTGACAATAGGTTCATAAACCACAAAACCGCGTTTAAAAACCACTTCATCATTTTCATTTAAAACAGAAATTTTATAGTTTCCTGAAATGGTAAGTTTTGTGGTTTCATTGGGAATGGTTACACTGTAATTTGTATAGGGCTGCAACGTATTAAATGAATTTTCATAAGCACGAATTCTGTCTTCGGTAAAACCATTTACAAATTCAGATTTAGACAAATCGGACTTACTCCAATCCATGTTGCAATGTTCAATTTTATAGGAATAAGTATGCTCATCGGCATTTAAATCATCGAAAGTCAACAGCAATTTTTCCCCAAGCCGAACAATTGGCGCATACGAATTTATGGCCACTGGCTTTAAAATAATGGTTTTAATATGTTCGGCATCCGTACCGTCAGTTTGTGAAAACCCAAATTGAACAACGCATAAAAAACAAAAAAATAGAAAGCAGTTTTTTATCATAATCTAAAATTTAAGCACTTCTGGTTTTTTAAATAATTTTCCCAGTAAATATATCGCTAAAAGTACGAAAACAATACCACAGTAGCCATGAACAAATTTTTATAAGAAAATATGATAAAAAACATAGAATACTAAGGTATAAATTGTATTTTTGCTCCGTTTTTTAAAGACTATTAAATAAACTTAAGATATATGTCAAAGGACATTCATATTAAAAAAGGACTGGATATTAAGCTAAAAGGCGAATCCGAAAAAGTTACCGAAAATGCAATCTCCAGTGATGTTTACACATTGATACCTGAAGATTTCCACAGTATAATTCCTAAATTATCCGTAAAAATTGGCGACCAGTTAAAAACTGGAGAATCCGTGTTTTATAACAAAGCCGATGAGGAAATGAAATTTCCGTCGCCGGTTAGCGGTGAAGTTTGCGATATTGTGCGCGGTGAAAAAAGAAAAATATTGGCCATAAAAATTAAAGCCGATTCTCAACAACAATTTGTCGACTTTGGCGTGAAAGATCCAAAAGCCATGAAGGCTGAGGAAATTAAAAGCCATTTATTAGCATCGGGTTGTTGGCCTTTTATCAAACAAAGACCTTATGATGTGATTGCAAATACGGCAAACACGCCAAAAGCGATTTTTATTTCTGCTTACGCAAGCGCACCTTTAGCAGCCGATTACGATTATGTTTTGGCAGGAAAAGAAACAGCGCTTCAGGCGGCAATCACTGCATTAAGCAAATTAACCTCAGGCGAAGTTCATGTTTCCATTGGAAAAAGCGCAAACTCACCCTTTGCAGGATTGAACAATATTGTCCTGCATAAAGTTTCCGGTCCGCATCCATCAGGAAATGTAGGTACGCAAATCAATAAAATAAGTCCTGTAAATAAAGGAGAAACCGTTTGGACGATCAATCCGCAGGATTTGGTCATTATTGGCGAATTACTTTTAACCGGGAAATTTAATGCCGAACGTATAATTGCATTGGCGGGATCCTCGGTTGATGCGCCAAAATACTACAAAACAAAAATCGGTTCAACCATCACTTGTTTGGTTCACGAAAAATTAAAAGGAAGCAATAACAGAATTATCAGTGGCAATGTTTTAACGGGCAAAGCAAAAAACATCAAAGAAAATTTAGGGTATTATGACAATATTATTACCGTAATCCCTGAAGGAAACGACTATGAATTGTTTGGATGGAATTTACCGGTATTCAATAAAATATCTACTTCAAGAGCCTTGACTTTTTCGTGGTTAATGCCAAATAAAAAGTATGACTTAAACACCAACACAAATGGTGAACACAGATCCTTCGTGGTTACCGGAGCTTATGAAGAAGTTTTTCCGTTGGATATTTATCCTATGCAAATTTTAAAATCTTGTATGTATCAGGATTTAGATGAAATGGAACAATTGGGTATGTATGAAGTGGCTCCCGAAGATTTTGCCTTAACAGAATTTATTTGTGTTTCTAAACAACCACATCAAGAAATTATTAGAAAAGGTTTAGACTTAATGTTAAAAGAAATAGGATAAGGTTATGGGATTAAAAGAAAAACTACATACTATCAAAGAAAATGGAAAGGGAAAAAAGTGGTTGCCTGCTTTTGAGGCTCTTCATACTTTTTTATATACACCTAATGAAACCACACACTCTGGCGGACACATAAAAGGAGCCGATGATTTGAAAAGAACGATGACTATGGTGGTATTGGCATTGATACCTTGTTTGATATTCGGGATGTTTAATACAGGTTATCAACATTTTAGTGCTTTTGGTACACCGGTAGAATTTTTATCGATGGATGCGTTTTGGTATGGCTTCTTAAAAATACTGCCTCTTGTGGTAGTTTCTTATGTTGTTGGACTTGGAATTGAAGTACTCTTCGCAATAATCAAAGGACACGAAGTTGAAGAAGGCTATTTTGTGACGGGAATGTTGGTGCCATTAATTGTGCCTGTGGACATACCGCTTTGGATGCTTTCTGTAGCCGTTATTTTTGGTGTTGTGATTGGAAAAGAAATATTTGGGGGGACCGGAATGAATATTTTAAATCCGGCTTTAACCATCCGCGCATTTTTATTCTTCGCCTATCCAACTTGGATGAGCGGTGATAAAGTTTGGGTTGGAGGTGCTGTTGAAAGAGCGAATGAAATGGCTGCCGGCGCAGATGTAGCTGCAGTATCTGGCGAAACAATTTTAGGGAGTCTGGCTCAAGGCAAAGAAGTTGCTTATTCTGTTTACGATATGTTTTTTGGGTTTATACCCGGTTCGGTGGGAGAAACATCGACCCTCCTCATATTATTGGCAGGAATATTCTTAATTTTTACAAAAATAGCAAGCTGGCGGATTATGTTATCTTCAGTTATAGGCGCTTTGGTTATGGGACTTATGTTTAATGGCGTTGTAAATGTTGGCTGGATTGCAGAAGGAAGCAAGTTTTATAGTTTAATGAGTACCGAATTTTGGCATCATTTGATTATTGGTGGCTTCGCATTTGGGGTGGTATTTATGGCAACAGATCCTGTAACTGGCTCACAAACGAATAAAGGAAAATGGATTTACGGATTTTTAATAGGATTTATATCAATATTGATTAGGGTATTCAATCCCGCATATCCGGAAGGCGTTATGTTGGCAATTTTATTAATGAACGTATTTGCGCCAACCATTGATCATTATGTGGTGCAAGGCAATGTTAAAGAAAGATTAAAACGTTTAAAAGCAAAAACAGCATAACATGGCAAAGAATACTGATAGTAACATATATACAGTCCTTTTTGCATCAGGAATGGTGCTTATTGTAGGAACATTACTGGCTTTTGTGGCTTCATCACTAAAGGAGAAAATTACTGAAAACAAACGTATAGAAAAGCAACAGAATATTTTATACGCTATGGGCATCAATCAAAATGATGAAACCAGCGTTGAATTTGTTTCAAAAGATATTGTAGGTACTGAATTTTCAAAATACATCACCAAACAATTGGTCATTACAGGAAATGAGGCAGTCGAAGATCCAAATGCCTACCTAATCGACATCAAAAAAGAAGCGGAAGAGGCTAAAAATCCTAACTACAAAAGAAGATTGCCTTTGTTTGTTGGAGAAAAGGACGGTAAAACTTTATACATCGTTCCTGTAAGAGGGAAGGGTTTATGGGATGCTATTTGGGGATATATCGCATTGGATGCCCAACTGGTTGTGCAAGGCGTTTATTTTGACCATCAAGGTGAAACGCCTGGATTGGGTTCAAATATAAAAGAACGTTTTTTTATGGACGATTTTAAAGGAGAGCGTATTTTAGACGGCAATACTTTTAAGGGAATCACTGCAGCAAAAGGAAATGCAGACCCAAAAAATATGGATAAAAACGATTTTGAAGTAGATGCAATTGCGGGAGCAACGATTACTGGTGACGGTTTATCTGCAATGCTTAAAAAAGATTTAAAGATGTATGTGCCTTACTTAAAAACATTAAAGCAATAATTTATGGGACTTTTATCAAAAAAAGATATAAAATTAATAACTGATCCATTGGCTGACAATAACCCAATTACCATTCAGGTTTTAGGTATTTGTTCTGCTTTGGCAATTACCGCAGAGCTAAAAGCATCTATTGTTATGGCAATATCGGTAATATTTGTTTTGGCAATAGGAAATGTTGTTATTTCATTAATCAGAAATATCATTCCTTCAAAAATAAGAATTATTGTGCAACTTGTTGTTGTTGCAACATTGGTAATTATTGTTGATCAAGTATTAAAAGCATTTGCTTACGAATTAAGCAAAACCTTGTCAGTATTTGTTGGATTAATTATCACCAACTGTATTATTATGGGACGTTTTGAAGCATTTGCTTTGGCAAACGGACCTTGGAAATCATTTTTGGACGGAATAGGAAACTCCGCTGGTTATGGAATTATCTTAATAATTGTAGGTTTTTTTAGAGAATTATTAGGATCTGGAACCTTATTAGGTTTTAAAGTCTTAGGTGATGCTATCGAAAAAACTGGTGTGTATGCTTACGGTTATGAAAATAATGGATTTATGCTGTTGGCACCAATGGCATTAATCACCATAGGAATCATCATTTGGGTACAACGTTCACGAAATACATCATTAATCGAACATAATTAAAATTAGTTGGCAGCTAGTTGTGACAGTAAGCAATTACTGAAACTGAAAACTGAAAACTGAAAACTGAAATATATGGAACACATAGAATTATTTTTTAAGGCAATATTTATAGATAATATGGTGTTTGCAACATTCCTGGGAATGTGCTCTTATCTTGCCGTATCTAAAAAAGTAGCGACAGCCGTTGGATTAGGAGCGGCCGTTATATTTGTAATGGCAATAACGGTTCCTTTAAACTGGTTATTGGACGTTTACTTATTAAAAGATGGCGCACTGGCGTGGTTAGGTCCAGAATATGCACAATACGATTTAAGTTTCTTATCTTTTATTATGTTTATTGCAACCATTGCAACGATGGTGCAATTGGTTGAAATCATTGTTGAGAAATTTTCTCCTGCATTGTACAATTCCTTGGGGATATTTTTACCTTTAATCGCCGTAAACTGCGCTATTTTAGGAGGCTCATTGTTTATGCAATCTCGTGAAATCCAAACATTGGGCTTGGCCTTTAACTACGGTGTAAGCTCAGGAATTGGTTGGTTCCTTGCTATTTTGGCTATCGCGGCAATTCGTGAAAAAATTAGATATTCAAATGTTCCGCCACCATTAAGGGGGTTGGGAATTACTTTTATTATCACAGGTTTAATGGCCATTGGTTTTATGAGTTTTGGAGGAATGCTGACAGGAGGCGATGAAGAAGAAGTACCTACAGAGCAAACAGCTGTTATTAAGCACGTTGAAATAAAAAAAGACGCTATAGACATAGCTAAGAACGAAACAGAAATTACAGAATAATGATCATATTAGCAACAAATACAGTCGGCACAATTTTAGCAACAGTAGTGGCTTTTTTAGTAATAACACTATTATTGGTTGCAGTATTATTGTTTGTAAAACAAAAATTATCACCCTCAGGCCCCGTAAAAATTAGAATCAATGGGGAAAAGGAAATTGAAGTTTCCTCTGGAGCATCATTACTGACCACTTTAGGGAGTACGAAAATATTTTTGCCGTCTGCATGCGGAGGCGGCGGAACTTGTTTGCAATGCGAATGTCACGTACATTCTGGCGGCGGAGAAGCCTTGCCGACAGAAACCCCTCATTTTAGCCGTAAAGAACTAAAGGAAGGCATTCGTTTGGCTTGTCAGGTGAAAGTAAAGCAGGATATGGATATCAGCATTCCTGAAGAAGTATTCGGCATTAAAAAATTCAACGGCACCGTTGTAAGAAATTATAACGTTGCATCCTTCATAAAGGAATTTGTTGTAGAAATCCCAGAAGATATGGACTACAAAGCAGGAGGTTATATTCAAATTGAAATTCCGCCTTGCGAGGTTAATTTTTCGAATATTGATATCACTGCGCATCCCGAAGAACATGAAACACCGGATAAATTTAAGGAAGAATGGGATAAATTTGCTTTATGGCCTTTAAAAATGGTGAATAAAGAAACCGTTGAGCGTGCCTACTCTATGGCTTCATTTCCTGCTGAAGGAAAAGAAATCATGTTGAACGTTCGTATCGCTACACCGCCTTTTGACAGAGCTAAAAATGGCTGGATGAATGTAAACCCAGGAGTTGCCTCATCATACATTTTCTCACGTAAAGCCGGTGATAAAGTGGTGATTTCCGGACCTTATGGCGAGTTTTTTATCAATGAATCTGATGCAGAAATGTTATATGTGGGTGGAGGAGCCGGTATGGCACCAATGCGTTCACATTTATACCACTTGTTCAAAACTTTAAAAACAAAAAGAAAAGTAACTTTTTGGTATGGAGGAAGATCAAAACGAGAGTTGTTTTATACAGATCACTTCCGTCAACTGGAGAAAGAATTCCCTAACTTTAAGTTTTATCTGGTTTTGTCTGAACCTTTACCGGTGGATAATTGGGTGAACAAAAAAGATATAAATGACCCAAATGGCGACGGATTTACAGGTTTTGTACACAATGCCGTAATTAACGAATATCTGTCGAAACACGAATCGCCTGAAGATCTTGAACTGTATTTTTGCGGACCGCCTTTAATGAATCAGGCAGTTCAAAAAATGGGAGAAGATTTTGGTATGGCTGATGAAAATATTAGATTTGATGACTTTGGCGGATAATCAAAAGTGTCAAAAATAAGAAAACCACATCCGATACCTTTGTATCGGATTTTTTTATGTAAAACTTTTAAAAATGAGCAGACCACTTACAAAACAAGAATTGCATAATTTAGCGATGAACATCGTTGGTAAAGATTTGGAAGCAAAAGGCTATGAATTTATTGCCATTAACAGCCAGTTAAAAAAGAATCCTCAGTTTGTGTGTGTCGACAAAAGTAACGTTCGCTATTTTGTTGTGGTAAAAACGGTTGGCATTTCTCAATATCATATTCCTTATGATGTTATTTGGATGGAAACCATCAAACTGCACGCCAAAAAAAACAAAGCCAAAGTACTGTTTGCAAATGTGGGATTGGGTCATGGTTCCAATAAAGATTTGATGCCTTATTTGAGTGAAGAATATTTGCTTCAATATGAAGGGCTGGAGCTTCTGAATGTGGATCTAAACTAAATCACAATAACCAAACAAAAAAAGCACGCCGTTGGGCGTGCTTTTTATTATAAAATGATATCAATTACTCAACTTTACTTTCAAGCAATTTGAAAAACTGATCTAATTTAGGCATTAAAACAATACGTGTTCTTCTGTTTTTAGCTCTTCCTTCAACAGTTGCATTGGTATCCAATGGCATATATTCGCTTCTTCCTGCGGCAACCAAACGTTGTGGCGCAATATTAAAATCGTTTTGTAAAACCCTGATTACAGAGGTTGAACGTTTAACACTTAAATCCCAGTTGTCTTTCATGTCTGAAGTACTGATTGGCATATTATCCGTATAACCTTCAACCATAACCTCCAATTCAGGTTGAGCTGAAATTACATCAGCCACTTTTTTCAATACGCGTTTTGCGTCGTTTGAAATCACGTGACTTCCACTTCTAAACAATAATTTGTCGGCAATTGAAATATACACTACAGTTTTTTCAACATTTACTTGAATGTCTTCATCGCTAAAGCCATCTTTCAACACACTTTTTAATTTAAACCCTAAGGCCAAATTCATAGAATCTCTTTGGGTGATCGCTTTTTGGATATATTGGATATACTCATCTTTTTTACCCATTTGAGTCAATGTTTCTTTAATGCTTTCTGATGCAGATTTAGATAAAACAGTCAAGTTTTCAACATATTCCAATGTTTTTTCTTTGTCCTTTCTCAAATCAGCCACTTGTTGATTCAAAGCATTTAATCTGCTTTCGCTTTCAATTCTACATTTCATTAATTCAGCTTTGGTATCAACCAATTCCGAACTCTTCATGTTGTAATTATTTTCCAATTCCGTGTACTTCTTTTGAGAAACACATGAAGTTAAAAAAATAGATGCCATAAGCATCAAAATTCCGATTTTCTTCATAATTTTAATTAATTTTAATTGTTTTTAGTGTGAAACAAAAGTAAATAAAACTAAGTACCAATTCTTAAATTATAGTTAATTTATGATATTTTTAAGAATAAATAAAACTTTATATTTACCGTCTAAATTCATTACTAATTCAATAACAGTTAAAGTTATGAAAAATTGTCTTCTACTGCTCTTTTTATTGGGGGTTTTTTCCTGCGGAAATCAGAAAAGTGAGCTAAAAATCATAGAAGGAAATGCTATAGGAACCACCTTTACAATTCGTTATCTGGATGCAGGAAGCAACAATTATGAAACCAAAATCGACAGTTTAATTGCGGCCATTAACAAATCTGCTTCTACCTATATTCCAACATCCGATCTATCAAAAATAAATAAAGGCGATACCACTGTTTTGGCTGATGTCAATTTAAAGGAGATTTTTACAAAATCAGCAAAGATATTTAAAGAAACTGAGGGTGCTTTTGACCCAACAGTAGGTATTTTGGTTAACGCGTGGGGATTTGGGCCTGAAAAACCTGTTAAAAATTTAGATTCCTTAAAAGTGCTGGAACTTTTAAAATATGTAGGTTTTGATAAAATAAAACTCGAAAACGGAAAAATAAAGAAATTATATCCTGAAATTTATTTGGATTTTAATGCCATCGCGAAAGGTTATTTGGTTGATATGGTGAGTCGAATGTTCGAAAAAAGCGGCGTTAAAAATTATATGGTTGAAATTGGCGGTGAAATTAGGGCAAGAGGCAAAAATGAAAAAGGCACGCCTTGGAAAATAGCCATTGAAAATCCGAATACAGACGGAAGCAGGTCTTTTGCCACCATAATTGAACTTAAAGATGAATCCATTGCCACATCAGGAAATTACAGAAAATTTAAGGTTAAGGAAGACGGCACAAAATATGTGCACACCATAAATCCGAAAACCGGATTTGCCAAAGAAAGCAATTTGCTTAGCGCTTCGGTGATTTCAAAAGCAGATTGTGCGGATGTTGATGCTTACGCAACCGCTTTTATGGAAATGGGATTTGAGAAATCGACAGCATTTTTAAAAATCCATCCCAAATTAAAAGCGTTTCTGATTTATGTTGATGAAAAAGGTGAAATACAAACTTATAAAACGGATAATTTCGACAATTAGCTTATTTATAACAAACAGGCAAAATTTCGTTTTTAGTTAAACAGTATTTTATAATAAGTTCTGAAGAAATTTTTTCTGAATAATTGACTTCTTCCACCTTAAAACCAACGGCACGTAAACGGTCAAAATAATCTTTTCCATAAACGCGAACATGATCATATTGCCCAAAATGTTCGGCGCGCTCTTCAGGATTTGTTATCGTAAAATCCTCATAGGTTTTTGCTCGTTCCAAATCCTGCGGAATTTGAAAAATCCCCATTCCGCCTGGTTTTAAAACTCTGTATAATTCGCTCATCGCTTTTTTATCATCTTCAATATGTTCCAAAACATGGTTGCAAAAAATAATGTCGAAGCTATTTTCTTCAAAAGGCAAATCGCAAATATCTGCTTTTACATCAACAATTGGTGAGTATAAATCGGCGGTTACATAATCCAGATTTTTCAGCTTTTTGAACCGTTTTAAAAAACATTGTTCGGGTGCCATGTGCAACACCTTTTTTGGGGCCGTAAAAAAATCGGTTTCATTTTTTAAATATAACCACAACAACCTGTGGCGCTCTAGCGAAAGTGTTCCCGGCGCCAGGGCATTTTTACGCTGCTTTCCGTAGCCGTAAGGCAAAAAACTTTTGAAACTTTTTTCATCAATTGGATCGGTAAAACGCAATCCTTTTAAATAAATTGCCAGTAACGGACTTACCCAATAACTCGCTTTTATAAGAATTGGGCGCGGAATTTTATTGAGTATAAATTTGAATAATCCTTCCACTTATTTATAGTCTTCTCTAGTTGGAGAAAATACGTCGGTCACTTTGCAATTTGTTAACGCTTTTCCGCTATGAATTACATTTGAAGGAATGTTGGCAATCATTCCAGGTTCTAAAACTGTAGTGACACCATCAACAAACATTTCAAGCTTTCCTTCAATCACTTGGGTTGTCTGTTCGTGAATATGTGAATGTACAGGCAGAAGTGAGCCTTCCTCAATCTCCCAAAAAGCAATGGTGAAATTATTTGTATGAAAAAAGCGTCCGCTAAAACCTTTGATGATTTCTTTTTTCTCAATTTTGGAAATATCCTGAATCATTTGACTTATATTTTCTGTTTAAACTCCTTTTCTTCATCACTTTCTATTCCCAAAGCCTCGTAAATATAGCTAAATGTAGAAAGCAATTCCGGTTTTCCGTTTATAATGGCAACATCGTGTTCAAAATGCGCACTTGGTTTGCCGTCTTTTGTTAAAATGGTCCAGCCATCTTTTAATTGGTTAATTTGGTGCGTTCCCAAATTAACCATAGGTTCTATCGCCACCACCATTCCTTCCGTAAATTTTTTACCTTTTCCCCTGAATCCATAATTTGGCATTTCAGGATCTTCATGCATTTCCTTTCCCAATCCGTGTCCAACCAGTTCACGCACAATTCCGTATCCGTGCTTTTCACAATAATGTTGAATGGCGTAACCCACATCACCAACCCTGTTACCAGCTTTAAACTCACGGATTCCCATATACAGGCTTTCTTTGGTAATTTTCAACAATTTTTTGGTTTCCTCGGCAACTTCTCCAACTTCAAAAGTATAGGCATGATCACCGTAAAATCCGTTTTTTAAAGCACCACAATCTATGGAAATAATATCGCCTTCCAATAATGGTTTATTATTTGGAATACCATGAACAATTTGAGCGTTCGGGCTCATGCACAAAGTATTGGGAAAACCGTACATTCCTAAAAAACCTGGAGTGGCGCCTTGGTCTCTTATAAACTCCTCCGCCAATTTATCTAAATATAACGTTGTTACGCCTGGTTTTACTTCTTTCGCCAAAATCCCCAAAGTTTTTGATACTATCAGGGCGCTTTCACGCATCAGTTCAATTTCGGCTCTCGTTTTAAGTTTTATCATTCTCTCCTAAAATTTATGCTGCAAAGGTACTTCAAAAAAATAATTTTCATACTTGGTTTATCTTAAAATACCCTTCATCAAAAAATAGTCCAAAAAATGATTTAAAACAGTTTTTTTAGCTAAAATCAATTGTACATTTGACCAAAATTATTTGATTGAGGATTATGTATAAAGCAGTTAGCGCAGCAGAAGCTGTAAAAGTTATAAAATCACACGACAGAGTATATATTCAAGCGGCAGCCGCAGCCCCACAAGAATTGATAAATGCAATGGCGGCGCGCCACGAAGAACTTCGTGGCGTTGAAGTTTGTCACTTGCATACCGAGGGAGAAGCTCCTTACGCCGACCCAAAATACAAGGACAGTTTTCACGTTAATTCGCTTTTTATAGGCGCAAACGTGCGCCATACCTTAAAAGCCGGAAATGGTTCTTACACGCCGGTATTTTTAAGCGAAGTTCCCAATTTATTTAAACGAAATATCCTTCCTGTTGATGTTGCCCTGATTCAGGTTTCTCCGCCCGATAAACACGGATACTGTTCTCTTGGCGTTTCTTTGGAAGCAATTTTAGCAGTAATAGACAATGCAAAGCATGTAATTGCACAAATAAATGAGCAGATGCCGCGGGTTCATGGCGAAGGCATTATTCATATTTCCGAACTGGATACTTTTGTTGAAGTAAATTTACCTATTCACGAGCATTCTTTGGCAGAACCAACTCCCACAGAAGATAAAATTGGCGGTTTTATTGCTGAACTAATTGAAGACAGAAGTACCTTGCAAATGGGTATCGGAAGCATTCCAAATGCTGTTTTGCACAAATTGGGCAATCATAAGGATTTAGGCTTGCACACCGAAATGTTTTCTGACGGTGTCATCGATCTGATTTTAAAAGATGTGATTAACGGCAATTATAAAGGCGTAAATGCCGGCAGGGCGTTGGCCACATTTTTAATGGGATCAAAGCGTTTGTACGATTATGTGGATGACAATCCGTTTGTTGAATTGCGGTCATGCAATTATGTGAATGATGTTGCAGTGATCAGACAAAACCCTAAAATGATTTCGATAAATTCGGCCATTCAAGTTGATTTATCCGGACAAGTTTGCGCGGATTCAATCGGAACAAGATTGTATTCGGGTGTTGGTGGACAAATGGATTTTATTAGAGGCGCCAGTTTAAGCGAAGGCGGGAAATCCATTATTGCCATACCATCAACTACCCAAAATGGAATCAGCAGAATTGTACCATTTTTGAATAAAGGTGCGGGAGTTGTAACCACCAGAGCACACGTTCAATACATTGTTACCGAATATGGCGTTGCCAATTTATATGGAAAAACCATTAAACAAAGGGTAAAAGAACTGGTAAAAATTGCGCATCCTGATCATAGGGAAGCCATTGAAAAAGAATTTTTTGAAACTACTGGGATGTAAAAACTCACCCAAAGACGAAAAAAGCCGTGATTCAAATTTTGAATTACGGCTTTTTTATTTGGTTTTTGTATAATCATCTTAAAAATCGAAATACCAATTGAACACATCGGTTTTTAATCCAAAGGAAATCCAAGTGGAATTTGATGCCGAAAAACCTTTGGCCGGTGCTGTAGGTTCAAATTTTCTATAGTTTAAACCGCCAAATAATTTTAAATTGGTAGCCGGATTCACCAAATAACCCAACTGCAAATCGCCTATAAAAACATTGGCTACATTTCCTTGACCAATCTTATTGCCAAAATCCGAAACCCGGTCATCATTGTCGGCATAAACATCTCCGCCATAACTTTTGGTATCTGTTCCGTCAGCAAAATCGAATCCTTTTTTGCCAAGCACTATTTTTGCGTTTGCAAACCAGCGGTTTTTGGTATAATTCATAATTCCGACCGCTTCCCTAAAATTAGCCCCCCACAAATGTGCCAGTGGCTGGTTATTGTGCCCAAAATTTAGATTTAATTCATCATGGGAAAAAGTATAAGGCCGCACCGCATTAAACTCGGCCCGCAAAAACAAATTTTCCACATTAAATGCGTTGTAATATTTTGCGCCAAACTGGAACCCAAATTTATTCGCCCACCAACCGTTGCTGCTGGTCATTTCGCCCACCCTAAAATCATCCAAAAGCAATTGTGAATAAAGGGTAATCGCTTTCATTTTATATTTTAAACTGAGCCCGAGTGTTGTATTTCCCGCTCTTGAACCTGTTGCAAATTCCACCGCGGAATAAAAAATGAGCGGATTTACATAATTTATGTCGAATCCCCTATTATTTGCGTCATCCCAAATAACAGATTCAAACAATCCGATATTCAATTTTTTTGAAACGTTCCAGTCTAAATAATGCATCGCCATATATTTTTGTTTGTAAGCGCCATCAACCGTCAATTCTGGTCTGACGTCTTGCATCCACATAAAAAAATTGGTGTATTTTATCTTCCAGAAATTGGTGGAAATTTTAAAATACGGATAAGGTGACGCCACATCCGATAAAAATAAAGACCGATATCCATCGCCTATAAAGTTTTTGCCACGACCAAACTGGAAGTTAAAATGACTGCTTGGCGTATAGGAAATATAAGCTTCTGCGACCGGATAATCGTAAGCATCTTCCTGAAATGGCTTGGCAATTCCGCGTCCGGGAATAATGGCCGGATTTCCGCCGGAAGGTTTTATGGATTCGGCATACTGATTTACATAATTGGCAAATCGGCCCTGACTTTCATAAAAACTGGTTGAAAAACTGAGCGTTTTGCCAATTGCGCCGTTCACCTGAATGGCGCGTGTGTTGTTGTACGTTTTAACACCCTCGCTATCTTTTCCCAGTTGCAAATCAACCATCGGGTTGATGGTAAACCAAAAATCTTTTCCCTGAACGTAAGCCATATGTTCGTTGAACAATTTGCGGCCAAACCAAGTCGATTTTGGCGTGATTAACTTGTTTTTCAAAGCATCCAAATCCACGTATTCGCGAATTTCATTGTACAAATATGGTTTTACAGCTGTGTGGGAATTGTCGGCATTGTTTAAATATATATCATAAACATTGTAAGTTGTATGCGTAAAAGGAATTTGTAATTCGCTCTTGTGCTCAGGAAATAAGGTGGTTTTTGGTTCATCCATTGATAATTCTTCCTGTTTCTTCGGACGCATCTCTGCCACAACAACTTCTTTTTGGATAATTTCATCTTCTGCATTGTCTTCCAAAGGAATTTTTAAAGGAAACACAAACTGCATTTCTATTGCGTGGTTGTTATATTTTGCCGGCGTAATAGTTGGCAGTGTCGCAAAAACACGCTCAACTTCTTCTTTCAATTCAATGTAAGGAGAATTTACATAAATCACTTTAAAATTACCAGAAGCTTCCACTAAGAAAACAATATTGGTGGTTGCTTTGTATTGATCTTTTTTTAAATTTTCAGGAATTTTGATTTCTGCAATCACCGCATTTTTGAGCTGATTTCTGAAGCAAGTCTGCAATTCAGAAATAACAACAGTATCGCATGCTGCAAAAACGGGGTATTTTTCTATTTGGGAATACCCAGAAATGGAGGCAAGCAACAGCAGAAAACTTAAAAATAGTTTGTTCATTGTAAATTATTTCGAGATTTTTTGAACTTTATGGTTGATTAATTGGTACTTCTCGCCGCTTTCAGCACAGGTTGCGAATCCGTTTTCATCAAAGTTTAAACGATGCCCGTATTCGCTGATCCAGCCAATTTGTTTTGAAGGATTTCCAACTACCAAGGCATAAGGCAAAACCGGTTTTGTAACTACAGTACCTGCACCTATTAAGGCGTATTCGCCAATTTCGTTGCCACAAATAATGGTGGCGTTTGCGCCAATGCTTGCGCCTTTTTTTACTAAAGTTTCCTGATATTCATCTTTTCTGATGATGGCGCTTCTTGGGTTTATGACATTGGTAAAAACCATACTCGGACCTAAAAAAACATCGTCTTCACAAATAACGCCCGAATAAATGGAAACATTGTTTTGGACTTTTACGTTTTTGCCTAAAACCACGCGGGGTGAAACAACCACATTCTGGCCAATATTACAGTTTTCGCCAATTTTTGAATGGGGCATTATATGGCTGAAATGCCATATTTTAGTACCTTTACCTATTTCACAGCCTTCATCAATAACAGCTGTTTCATGTGCGAAATAATCTGCCATGTTAGTATCCTTCATTGTTTTTTCCACCATCAGCAATAACTTTTGCCGCTGATGTTCCAATTCTTGAAACGCCCATTTTTACCATTTTTACGGCATCATCATAATTTCTTACACCTCCGGCAGCTTTTGCCTGCAAGGGTTTTGAGTTTTCAACAATCAGTTCCATCGCTTCAAAAGTGGCGCCGTTTGGTTTTCCTTCCTCAGTTTTAAAAAATCCTGTGGATGATTTTACAAAAACATTTTGTGAATTTTCTTCTCCAAAGTTATTGAGCACCACATCGCGAATCAATTGCGACAAACCGATAATTTCCTCATTGGTAAGTGCGGCAATTTCTATAATCCACTTCACTGCCTTATCATTGTCCAAGCCCAATTTTGTTCCTTTAAAAACTTCCGACTTTACCAAATTAATTTTCCCTTGCTTAAAAGCCTCGTAATTTACCACATAGTCCAATTCATCGACACCATCATCAATTGCTTTTTGTGCTTCAGCCAACTTTTGCGCTATTTCATAAGTTCCTTCATGAAACCCAATGACGGTGCCAATTAAAGTTTCCGAATTTGCTTCTTTTACCATTTTACGCGCCATAGCAACGAATCGCGGACGAATCATCGCCAACTTAAAATTGTTTTCGATAGCTTCCTTCACCAGTTCTTTTACTTTGTTTTCGGTTTCGATTTCAGAAATGCCGGATTGTTCGGCTGTTTTTAAATAGGTTGAATCTAAATATTGGTTGATGTTCATGGTTGTATATTATTTTACGAAAATACTAATTTACTTAACAACTCTATCTTAATAATAATCATTACTTACAAAAAATCCCGCAATTGCGGGATTTTTATAATCTTACTTATTTATTCAACCTTAAAAACAATTGGCAATCCGTATTTTACGCCCACAGGCTTGCCTCGTTGCATTCCCGGCGTCATTTTTGGCAATAGACCAACGACTCTTATAGCCTCATCCTGTAATTGTTTATGCGGAGCCCTGGCGTTAATGTCGGTTATATTTCCATTTTTGTCAATCTTAAATATCACGAAAATTTTTTGTATACTTCCAGGTGTTAAGCCCAAATCGGAAGCCAGTCCTATATTAAATCTCGCTGAAACAAATTTCGCTATCTGATCAGAAAAACAAGTCCTTAATTCGTTATTACTTCCTTTGCATCCAGGAAAAATGGGCACATTTTCAATCACCACAAATGCAATGTCCTCCACAATTTCTTCCTCATCAACCACTGCAATCATTTCTTTAGGTCCGGTTATCTTAACTTCATCAAACTCACTGGTTTCTGTAGACTCTATCACTGTTTCTGTAATATCGATATCATCCTCTACCTTTAATATTTTTTCGGGAAGTGCCACTTTGGTATCAGGCTGTGGTTGTTCCTCTATTGGCTTTACTTCAATCAATTTTTCAGTATCTTCAATATTTATGATGGATCCGCTTATTTCCTTGACTTCTCTGGGGTAAGATTTTAATGTTAAAAATTCGTAAACGAGGAATAACGAAAATACAAAACTAAGTTGAATTAAAATTCTGGTATAATTTTCCAGAATTGCGTTGGGATATTTTTTGACTTGCATAAGAACCTTGTTAAACGTAAAACAAGAACTATTTTATAAAACTGTCTAAAAACAGGGCATTTTATAATGCAAGAAATTAAAACACAAGAAATCTTTATATAACAATATCTTGCAAGGTATTTATCACATTAAAGTTACAAAATTTTTAACATAATTACAATGTTTTGCCATTAAAAAATAAGCTCAAAAAAATAAAAGAAAATTGATAAAGGTATTTTGCGTCTGCCCGCTTTTTTGGTGGGCGTTCCCGCCGAAAAGGCGGGCGTGCTTTGCGCTGCAAACTTTTTTCGCCAAATAAGCTCAAAAAGGTTTTCCACTGCAATCACTAACGCGGCTCGAATAAAAAATGAAAAGTCGGATACAATTGAAAACCACTCACAAAACTAAATTTTTCATCTTTCAAACTTTGTTTACTTTTGCATTATGATAATTACCGACACCCATACGCATTTGTATAGCGAACAATTTGATGCCGACAGAAATGAGATGATTCATCGCGCCATAGATGCCGGCGTTTCCCGCTTTTTTGTTCCTGCCATTGATTCAACCTATTTAAATGCCATGTTGGATTTAGAGAATTCTTTTCCCAAAAATATCTTTTTAATGATGGGTTTGTACCCAACGCATGTGAAAGAAAATTTTGAAGAAGAATTGGCTTTTGTGAAACATTGGCTGGATAAACGATTTTTTTATGCCGTTGGCGAAATTGGGATTGATTTGTATTGGGATAAAACTTTGCTGAAACAGCAACAAATTGCTTTTAAAACCCAAATTGCCTGGGCCAAAGAAAAAAATTTACCCATTGTAATTCATTGCCGGGACGCTTTTGATGAAATTTTTGAAATCCTTGAAGAAGTAAAAGACGACCAGCTTTTTGGTATTTTTCATTGTTTTACCGGAAATTTAGAACAGGCAAAAAAAGCCATTTCCTACAATATGAAATTGGGGATTGGCGGCGTAGTCACCTTTAAAAACGGGAAAATAGACCAGTTTTTGCATGAAATTCCTTTGGAGCATATAGTTTTGGAAACAGATGCACCATATTTGGCACCGGCGCCTTTCCGAGGAAAAAGAAACGAAAGCAGTTATATCACTAATGTATTGGATAAATTGGCTGAAATTTATAACCTGACTTCAGAAGAAATTGCTGAAATAACCACACAAAACTCAAAAAATGTTTTTGGAATCTAGTCAAACCGCCTATTATAAGACACCCCTTGGAAACGCAAAAATTGTGGGTGATGAAAACGGCATCAGTTCAGTTACTGTAATTGATGAATCCCTAGAAACATCCACAGAAATTCCTGAAATTTTAAAGGATTGCGTACAACAATTGGATGACTATTTTAAAGGGACGCGAAGAGAATTCAATTTAAAACTGAATCCGCAAGGAACAGATTTTCAAAAACGTGTTTGGGCAGCATTGATGTTGGTTTCTTATGGAAAAACACGCACATATTTAGAACAGTCAAAACAATTGGGCGATGTAAAAGCCATTAGGGCAGTGGCTTCTGCAAATGGGAAAAACCCCATTTGGATTATCATTCCCTGCCACAGAATTATTGGAACCGACGGCTCGCTAACGGGATATGCTGGTGGTATTTGGCGTAAAAAATGGTTGTTGGAGCACGAAAACCCTTCAACACAGCAATCTTTGTTTTAAATATTTCAATTTCTTTTAATTTTTGATACTATATTTGATCTTGAATTTAAAATTTAACCTGTGAAAAAAATCACCTTATCAGCGCTGTTATTTATTGTCGGCATTTCTCTTTTTGCGCAAGAAAATGAAACGAAACAAAATGAATTGAAAATTAACATGTCCAACTTAATTGGCTTTAAATGGTTTGATGTAAGTTATGAACGTCTATTAAACGAAGAGGCTTCTATTGGTGTTGGAACACTTTTTAGTTTAGACAAAGAAAGTGAAGGTTTGGACGAATACAGAACTTTCTCCATCACGCCTTATTACCGACAGTTTTTTTCCAGCAAATACGCCCAAGGATTTTTTGTGGAGGCTTTTACCATGCTTCATTCGGCAAAACAATACACTTACAATTATATTTATGCAGATTTTCCGCCATACGAAAGCTATGAATATACTAGGGAAGACAAATTTACTGATTTTGCTGTTGGAATTTCAGTTGGCGGAAAATGGGTTACCAAAAGGGGTTTTGTTGCTGAAGTTTATGCCGGAATTGGGAGGGATTTGTTAAACCAAAGTGATATTGAAGTTGTGGGCCGCGGTGGTGTTTCTATCGGTTACCGGTTTCAATAAAAATTTATAAAAACAAAAAACTCCATAATTATTTTAACTTTGGAGTTTTTTGTATCTCCTGACTTCCGCAAATTAACACCCAAAATCAAAAAAAGTTGAAATTTGTCT
>JAVVEF010000034.1:17507-25023 GCA_032251275.1 Lutibacter sp. | reverse complement strand
GGTTTTTCAGCAAGCCCTATTTAACACATTATTGACAACAATAAGGCAAATTTGATTTTTTGCAAAATAATATTTCACTTAAAATTTTCTTTAGTATTAATCATCTAATTTACTAATAAACAAGTATTTATGTAATTTTAAATCGGTTTTAAATTTAGACTGAATAAAAATAATTTTAAATCATAGGGAAATAACCCTTAAAAGGCGGTACTTTTGTTGGTCATAAAACCAAAAAGTTTGTCCATAACATCCACAGAATTAGAAGAAAGAAAAGTTGGTAAAGATTTATACAGCTACCAAAAAGAAGCAATTAACAAAATTTTTAAATGCTTTGAGGATAAGCCGGAAGATTATCATTTGTTATTCCAATTGCCTACTGGCGGAGGGAAAACGGTTATTTTTTCTGAGATTGTTCGACAATATTTGAAGCATCACAATAAAAAAGTATTGGTGCTGACGCATCGGATTGAATTGTGCAAGCAAACTTCAACCATGCTTACCGAATTTAACGTGAATAATAAGGTAATTCACAGCAAAGCAAATTTAGACGACCAGGAAAATTACAGTTGTTTTGTGGCGATGGTGGAAACCCTGAACAACCGATTAAATGACGACAAGCTTGATATTTCTGATATTGGTTTGGTGATTATAGATGAGGCGCATTACAATTCTTTCACAAAACTCTTTAAGTTTTTCGACAAGTCGTTTTTTTTGGGCGTTACCGCAACACCGTTAAGTTCGAATATGCAATTGCCTATGAACGACAATTATGATGAATTGATTGTTGGAGAAACGATTGAATCCTTAATTCAAAATGAATTTTTGTCGCGTGCAAACACTTTTTTGTATAATGTTGGTTTAACTTCCTTGGTTGTTGGCGCCAACGGGGATTACACGGTAAAATCATCCGAAGATTTGTACTCAAACAATGATATGTTGGGCAAATTATTGTCGTCTTATGAAGAGCATTCCAAAGGAAAGAAAACGTTAATTTTCAATAACGGTATCAGCACATCTTTGCATGTGTATGAAATGTTCAGGGCGGCAGGTTATACTATTGCGCATTTGGACAATACCGCCACAAAAAAGGAACGGGAATTTATTTTAAGGTGGTTTAAAAAAACACCAAACGCCATTTTAACTTCGGTAAGTATTTTAACCACAGGTTTTGATGAGCCAACAGTAGATACCATTATTTTGAACAGGGCTACAAAATCACTGACCTTATATTATCAAATGATTGGCCGTGGTTCCCGAATTTTAAAGACTAAAAACACGTTTAACGTCATCGATTTGGGGAATAATTTCCATCGATTCGGTCCGTGGGGCGCCGATTTAAACTGGCAAAGCATTTTTATGTCACCCAATTATTATTTGGACAAATTACTGAATGATGAAGAGTTGGAAAGCAATTTTGAATACGAAATGCCAACAGAATTGCGCTCAGAGTTTTCCAATTCTAAAGCAGTTCATTTTGACATCAAACAAACCTATAAAGATGCCATTAAAATAGGCGAGTCTTCAAAAGTGGTTTTGGAACGTTCCATAGCGCAACACGCAAAAATATGCGTCGAAAACAGCGAAGATGTTTATGATGCCTTAATTTTAGCTAACAAATTAGGCGAAGATATTGAATACAGAATTCATCATTACACCAAATGCATCAGCAAAAGCACTACAAATTTTGCTGATTGGCTTAAAGACGACTACGGAAAAAAATTGCGCTTGTATTTACGTGATAATTTCGACACGGTTTTTGAAGAAGTTTATGGAAGACCACCGGAAGATTAATTGCGTATTTCATAAAATTATTTTTATAAAAAAATACCTGCTGAAAATGCTCGTTTTCGGTGTTCTAATTTATATTTAAAAAACATAATGAGTTTAATATGAGGATATTAAATATTTTAATCTCAATTAACAATTTAATTACCCGTATTTTTGTAACATGGCAAATATCATAAAAGAACAACAACATATTTTAGACAAATTGAGTATTGAAGTGCTCAATGAAATGCAGCAAGAAGCAGAAATTGCAATTAATTCTAATAATAACATCGTTTTATTGTCACCAACAGGAACCGGAAAAACATTGGCTTTTTTACTGCCGATTATTAAAGGATTGGATCCTGATGGTGGGGATGTCCAAACTTTGATTTTGGTGCCTTCAAGAGAATTGGCCATTCAAATTGAGCAAGTTACACGTGAAATGGGAACGGGTTTTAAAGCCAATGCGGTTTATGGCGGACGCCCATTTTCCAAGGATAAAATTGAATTAAAACATTTGCCGGCTATTTTAATCGGCACTCCTGGAAGAATTGCGGATCATTTGAGAAGAGGCACTTTTTCAACCCAGCATATTAAAACCTTGGTGCTTGATGAATTTGACAAATCGCTGGAAGTTGGTTTTGAAGAAGAAATGAAAGAAATTATTTCGGCATTGCCGAAAGTGAACAAGCGTATTTTAACATCGGCCACACAAAGTTTAAAAATCCCCAAGTTTGTTGGATTGAACAATCCGACCACTATCAATTATCTGAAGGAAGACGGGGAAGAAACACCACTTTTAAAAATAAAAACCGTTATTTCTCCCACCAAAGATAAATTGGAAACATTGGTAAAAACGCTTTGCCATATAGAAAATGCGCCCGCCATTGTTTTCTGTAATTTTAGGGATACGATAGAAATGGTGAGCGATTTTTTGAACAAAAACAACATAGAGCATGGCTGTTTTTATGGCGGCATGGAACAAAAAGACCGGGAAAAAACCTTGATAAAGTTCCGAAATGGCACATATCAGGTGATTGTGGCTACAGATTTGGCTGCAAGAGGATTGGATATTCCCGAAATAAAGTACATTATTCATTATCAGCTGCCTTTAAAATTGGATGAATTCACTCACAGAAACGGAAGAACAGCGCGTATGAATGCAAAAGGAACTGCCTTTGTCATTCAATGGGAAAAAGAAAAAAAATCGACATTTACGCCGGATGCAGCTATTGAAATCCTCAAAAATAAACCCACCCCAAAATCTTCCAAATGGGAAACCTTATATATTTCTGGAGGAAGAAAAGACAAAATTTCCAAAGGCGATATTGCCGGATTGTTCTTAAAACAAGGGAAGCTCAGCAATGACGAATTGGGAATTATTGAGCTAAAACAGGATTGCGCTTTCGTGGCCGTTCCTGCCTTAAAAGCAAACGAACTTGTTAAAATACTGAATAACAGTAAACTAAAAAATAAAAAAGTAAGAATAGCTATTGAGTAAATGTTTAAATTAGACCGTTGCTGTTTCGAAAAAATTTTAAATTCAAAATCCAATAATCATAAATCAACGCAATATTAACTTATGAAACAGTTAAAAGTAACCATCTTAGATTTTGAGGAAAAATTCACTAATGATTTTACCAAACTTAATTTTGAATGGCTGGAAAAATATTTTTACATAGAGGAATACGATAGAAAAGTGCTTTTGAATCCGAAAAAATATATATTGGATGATGGTGGCCATATTTTGTTTGCGTTAATTGATGAAAAAGTGGTTGGCACTGTGGCTTTGATAAAAAGAGATAATGATGTTTTTGAACTTTCTAAAATGGCGGTAATTGAAAAATATCAAGGATTAAGAATTGGCCAAAAATTAATGTATGCCTGTATCGATTTTGCAGGAAGAACTGGGGCAAAGAGATTATTCTTGGATTCAAACACAAAATTAAAGCCAGCAATTTCGCTTTATAACAAAGTTGGATTTAGGGAAATTCCTGTTCCAAAAGACACCCCGTACGAACGTTGTAACATTAGAATGGAGCTCTATTTGTAATTTTCATAGCTTAATTTAGGTTTTTTGATACATGTTAAATTGACATAAATTATTTTTAGGTGAAAAGTCTGATTACCTTTGCACAAATTAATTATATGTCCAAACAGTTCTCCGATTTAGGAATTTCCGCGCCGTTATTAAAAAGTTTGTCAGATTTAAATATTTATGAACCAACAGAAATTCAGCAGAAAACAATTCCCGTTTTACTGACAAAAACCGATGATTTTGTTGGTTTGGCAAAAACCGGAACCGGAAAAACTGCAGCCTTCGGATTGCCTTTATTGCAATTGATTGATTTGGAAAAGCAATATATTCAGGCAGTAATATTGGTGCCAACCAGGGAATTGGGACATCAGATTTTTAGCAATATGAAAGCATTTGCGAAGTATCTGCCTGAAATATCCATTGCAGAAGTTTGTGGAGGAATTCCCATAAAACCACAAATTGAACGCTTGTCGAATCTCACGCATATCGTGATTGCTACGCCCGGCCGCTTGATTGATTTGATAAAACGCAATGCGATAGACATAAAACAGGTCAATTATTTGGTGCTTGATGAAGCTGATGAAATGGTGACTTCCCTTAAGGAAGGTTTGGATGAAATTGTCGCCGAATTGCCAAAAAAGAAACGGACTTTTTTATTTTCCGCAACTTTGCCCGGAACCATCAAACAATTGGTGCAGAATTATATGTCCAAGCACGTGGTTATGGTGAGCGCCGATATGGAAACTGTCGGAAATCAGGCTATTGACCACGAATATGTGGTGGTGGAACCTATTGAAAAATTGGAAGTTCTGATGCGTTTTTTGACTTCAAAAGAAGGGGAGCGCGGCATTATTTTTTGTAAAACCAAGGCGGCCGTTAATAAATTGGCCAAAAACTTGGCGATCAACCGATTTTCTTCCGGCGCTTTGCACGGTAGTTTGTCGCAACCAATTCGCGACCGAATTATGGGTCAATTCCGTGAAGGTTTTATCCATATTTTGGTGGCTACCGATTTGGCGGCGAGAGGCATCGACGTAAAAGAAATTTCTTTTGTGGTGAATTATCATTTGCCCGATGTAGCCGAATTGTATGTGCATAGAAGCGGAAGAACCGCCAGAGCAGGAGCCAAAGGTTATTCTTTAACCGTTATTCAGGAGGAAGAAATTGAAAAATTAAAAGAATTTCAGGCCGAATTGGGTATCGATTTTAAGGAATTCAAAAAACCTGATTCGCAAAGCATTGAAGAAAATAATATGGTTTTATGGGCAAAACAACTTTTTAAAACCAAACCCGACCACGAAATTCCTGCCACCTTAAAAGAAAAGATTAAAACAGTTTTCCATCATTTAACCAAAGACGAACTGATTGAAAAAATGATGGCCAATTATGTGTTGAAACATAAAATAGACAACACTTCAACTTCAGAAAATCAAACTCAAAAAAGCAGGTAATTTTCCAGAAATTTGCCAATATTTTTTAGCAATTTATACATCAAAAATGAGAACTATCATCTTTATTTTTGATATAAATCATTTTATTTTTTAGTTTCAGAAAGTATCTTTGTACGTTAAGATAAATCCATATTCTGCACAAAACAGTAAAAAGAAAGAGATTTAAATATATGTAAATAAGCTATTTGCATTAATTTAGAATGATTTTTTAAAACATCATAGTTGAAAAATGAAAAAGATGGGGTGCAAAAATGAGATTCAAAAAGCACATAGAAGAACTCAAGCGGCGCAATGTATTTAAGGCCGCCATCGCTTATATAATTATGGCTTGGGTCGTTATTCAAGTTGCTTCCATAGTTCTTGTCGGTTTTGACGCGCCAACATACATTTTCAAACTCATTGTATTTGTTATTTGTATTGCTTTTCCGTTTTGGTTGGTTTTTGCCTGGGTTTACGATATTACGCCGGAAGGAATCAAGAAAACGGATGATATTGCTAAAAAGCGGCACACACCGCCACGCACTCAAAATCGACTCAATAAAGTAATTATTGTTTCTTTATTAATTGTCGTGGCATTTTTATTGTTCAATCAATCTGGATATTTTACAAACAAGAAAAAAGAAGCCGAGAAAAATGAAAAAATCTTAAAGAATAAAGAAAAATCTATTGTGGTGCTGCCATTTCTAAACCTTTCCAATAATAACAACCAAGATTATTTGGCTGAAGGAATTACGGATGCCATTAATGTGGCTTTGTCAAAAAAGGATTCTGTGAGGGTAATTTCCAGAACATCCGCTATGAGTTATAAAGATGAAAACAAATTGTTATCGGATATCGCAGAAGAACTTGATGTGGATTATTTATTGGAAGGTTCCATTTTGTCTGATGCTGACAGTGTGCGGATTATGGTTCAGTTAATTAAATCTTACCCAAGAGAAAATCACATCTGGTCTCGCAGTTACAAGGAAAAATTCGAAGATATTTTACAATTGGTTGATAGGGTTTCCTCTGAAATTGCAGATGAAATTACCGCAATTGTAAGGCCCAACCAATTAAAAGCCAACAATCATAAAGTGAATGCCAAAGCCTATGAACTTTATTTAAGAGGCCGTTATTTAATGAATTTGGAAACGTATAAATCTGTCAATAATGCCATCGAATATTTAAACAAATCCATAAAATTGGACGCAAATTTTGCGCCAACCTATGCGGCACTAGCAGATGCCTATATTTCTTTGAATATATTCTACAGCAATAAACAAAAAAAAGAAACGAATACAAAAAAGGCCCGTGCGGCAATCGAAAAAGCTTTGTTGTTAGACAATACTTTGGGAGCTGCTTACATTACCAAAGGAAAAATAGCCGGAAAATGTGATTGGAATTGGGGTGAAATGAAAAATTTGGCAGAAAAAGGACTGAAATTAAACCCAAACAATGCCAACGGGCATATGTTACTTTCTAACTACTTTATAGTTACCAATGAATTTAATAAGGCTATTGACGAAGCGTTATTTGCTGAAAAATTGGATCCATTAAACCCTATGATTGGGAGTTTGGTTGCTGAACGTTATTATTTGGCGCACGATTATGAAAAAGCCATAGCGCAGTACAAAAAAGTATTGGAGCTTTTCCCAAATTACGGATTTGCGTGGGAAGGACTTGGGTATGTAAAGTATTATATTGGGCAAAAAGAGGATGCTTTAAAATCATGGAAGCAGTTACACGAAATAATGGGCAATGATTCTATGGCCATTAATTTCTCTTTTGCCGGGAATGCAGAGCAATCTTTAAGACTCTGGTTGTCAAATGCGAAAAGCAAGCAACTTTTATATGCCTCAAATCCGACGATTTTGGCACAAGTGCATATGTTGTTAAATGAAAAAAAGGAAGCAATAGACTGGCTTGAGGAGGCCTATAAAATGCACGAAGATGAATTGCCGTTGATGCTGCAACGGCCTAATTTCCGCGAACTACATAAAGAACATCGGTTTAAGGAATTAGTCCATAAAACGGGTATTATTTTAAATGAGTAGAAAAAATCCGGTAAAATTAGCAGGATGAATGCACCTTCAAAATACAGGCAAGTAAAAATGATTAAAGCATTATTTCATTTTTTCTATTGTTTTTTTCTGTTGAATTCAGTAACTTTAATAGTGTGGAATTACATAAGTACATAGGATCAACTTAATACGCTGCAAATGAAAATAATTACTTTAACCGTAAATCCGGCTTTAGACAAGAGTGCCAAAGTTGATGGTTT
>JAVVEF010000034.1:0-17407 GCA_032251275.1 Lutibacter sp. | reverse complement strand
AATTGATGAAATAACTGGAATTTAAGACCAACTTTTTAGTTACCGGTTATTTGTAGATTACTGTTCTTGGTTTTCCGAAATCAAAATCCTGTAACCCAAAATCTGTTGTTCCAAAAGAATTCGTTTTAAAAATATTATTTCCCTGTCCGGGAATATTTGGGTAAAATGAAATTGAAAATTGAAAGGAGTTGAATACCAAATAATCATTGTTGATCAATACGCCAATTCCAATTGATGAAAATAACCTGCTTTTTGTGAAGCCGTTACTTTGATTTCCAAGCATTGCGGCAGTATAATTAAAATAAGGGTTTAGCCGAAAACCAATAATATTCCAGGGAGAATAAAACTGTGTTTGCAATGAAAGAACGAATTTTTTTGTTCCGAAAAGGGCACTGTTAAACCCGTTGATTCCTGCGCCGTTATCACCATTAAATCCAGCACCATAAGTTCCCTGAAAAGGAACATTTTCATTGAGAGCCAAATAGTCCCCAACAGATTTTAGCCTGTTATTTCCTATAATAATCTGTGGCTTTATAAATTGTCTCATTTTCCATTTTTTTCCCAACTCCACCAAATTAGTGAAATAATTTGCCTGAAAAGAAAAAGCAGATTGTTCCGTTTTTGATGCGTTGAAAAAAGTGCCATATTCAAAATTGGTGCTTAAATAGCCCCAACTATGGTAGTTACCGAATGAAGCCCTGGCTCCAAGATACAATCTTCCCTGATTGTTTTTTATTTGATAACCTCCCGTAATTCCGTAAATTTTGCCCACCGGAACATTTTCAACAATGCCGTAATTATATAAATATTCATCTTCAACAAATTGCCGGGAACTAATTCCAAGTCCGCTTAAATAAAAAGTTTCTCCCGAATAATAGTTGATGCTGTCATAGGCAAATGCCGGACTCTCTTCAAACTGAACATTTAATATTCTGGTGGAAAACACCAAATTATTAGCACTGTGTCTTGTAATTTTGTCCTTAAAAATAGGGAAGGAAATGCCGCCCCATAAATCTTGTGACCTATATTTTAAATTTTGTTTGCTGTATTGCAATTGCTCATTTTGAAGAGAATCAATTCGAAATTGCTCGTCAATATAAACGCCTCCGGCCCAACGGGTAAAAGGCGAGTAAAAAGTTCGTTCAACGTTTAAACTTTTTCCGTAATGATCGTTCAGTTTCGTATGATAAATAGCAGTTGTCTTGATATAGGTGTTTTTAATGTTCGGAATTTCATACTTCATGCTATACGCATTTTTTCCGTCATCAAAACGCTTTGAAAATCGGTTGTAAAATTCGTGCCCGGTACCCAAAAAATTTCTTTCTCTAAGTCCAACGCTGGCTTTTGAAGAAGTAACGGACCCTCTGGGAATAGAGCTCCACGTATCCAAAACCCTTATGTAAACATCAACGGAATCAGCGTTTTTGGCGATTGGTTTTACCGTAATATCAACATCACGCACATATTTTTGCAGCCTTATTAATCGTTCGGATTCATTTACCAAAAGCGGATCCAATAGTTTGTATCTTCTAAAAAGCAAGAGATTTTTTATCGCCAATTTACGGGTTGTAATGTGCAATCGATTTCCCGATTTTTCAGCCCAATTTCTGGCATTTTTTGTGGTGTCCGAAATTGAAAATCCAAATGGATCCAAGGTTTCGATATTGATATTTCTTATAATCTTTCCAGCTACTTTTTTGCGGGATTCCTGTTTGGCTTTTTTAAGAACAATGGTCTTTTTTATTTTTACCGGCTCAAAAATCAACTTGTGAAACATTTTTGTGAACTTTCTTTTTTTGGAATATTTTTCAATATTTTCATACATTTTTGTTGAATCTTTCTTTACGGGGTTTTCTTGGGAAAATCCGGTATTGAAGCACAACAACAGCGCAATCAGAAAGAAATAAATCTTGAATGTGCGTTTCATTTTATTGATTACTTTGATAAAAATATGTTAAACGATACCATTTTATAAATTATTGCTTTTATTTAAAATGAACCCGATATAAAAGTTCCAACTTAAAGATAGCGCCTTTTTCGAAATTTGAATTTAATTGTGTGCGGTCATCACCAAAATAAAATGAAGCCAGCGACAAATCCACTTTATCGTCATTGTTAAATACTTTATAGCTGCGGCTTATGGAGTAACCAAGCTTTGTTTTGGCAACTAAAGATTTTCCAATCATGAACTGCAGATAGGTATATAATTCATTAGAGCTTCTTACAACATATTGTCCTTTAGGGATATAATTTGATTCATGTAAATTATAACTGGAAGTCATTCCGTCAAAATTCACACCCAATGCGGTTTTTTTTGCCAGTTGATAATTGAAATCTGCCTGACCCGGCAACAGCAAGGTCGATTCAAATTTTTGGTTCGGACTTAAATAATACAGTCCCAATAATGGGACCAAAAGCTGCCCATACTTTTCAGTATTTGCATAAAATCCAAATTTATATTTCAGATTTTTATTTTTTGTGTAAGTGAGTAATGTTAACAAGCCAATTTGGAAATCTTTCTTTGTAATCAATTCAAAATCAGAAGCAATACTTGGAAGCAATACATAAGTTCCATTCCATTTTTCGGAATGAACCTGATTTAAACCCAATTGCAGCCTCATTTTATTTAGCGCTGTGTGGTCCGTAAAATCTGGATTCAGTTTTAGCCGACTTCTATCAGCAGAGATTCCTGTTAAAATAACGGTTTTTTCATTGATCACAATGGGAAAAGTCAATTGCAGCCCGAATTCTTCAACCTTTGTTTTTTCAGAAGTGTTGTCAAAAGTATTCAACGGCGTATTTCCATAGCTAAAACGCGCAATATCAATATAATTTTGTGCGCTGGTCGCGAGCGCAAAAAATCCTAAAAAAATGGTTAAAGCTGTTTTCATAATTTACTAATTGGTTGTATAAAATTGCAAAAAAGCTTCAAAATTGATCAATGACTTTCGTCAAAAACAGGTTAATTGAACCTTTACTTTCATTTAAAATTAAAGCGAATATATGTATAATTAATCAATTTGTTTTTCTTAATATTGGTCTCTTAAAAATCACCTTTAAAATCAACAAAATTTAGTTATGGGCAAATTAAAAAGTCCTGCATTCCTCATCATTTTGGCGTTTTTTGCCATTTATGTCATTTGGGGTTCTACCTATCTTTTAAATAAAATTGCGGTTACGGAATTGCCGCCTTTTATGTTGGCGTCCATACGATTTATGACTGCGGGCATTTTAATATTTATCATCGCGAAGTTGATGAAAATTAAATTAAGCGTTAGCCGTAAACAATTCATTAACAGCATCATTGCGGGTTTTTTATTTTTATCTTTCGGAAATGGGGTAGTAGTTTGGGCACTTAAATATGTCGACAGCGGATTTGCGGCGCTTGAAACGGCCGCACAGCCATTGGTTGTTATCTTGCTGATGCGAATTTTAGAAGGAAAAAAGATCAAAGCCATGTCGGTTATTGGCATTGTTTTAGGAATGATTGGGATGTTTCTTTTGGTGGGCCAAAAACAGATTATCAACCAGGAAGGAACTTTATTGGGAATGGCTATGATTTTTGTGTGTATTATTAGTTGGGGCTATGGAAGTTTGTTTGTGGCCAAAGCCGATTTGCCACCAAACTTTTTTGTAAATACAGGATATCAAATGGTTACCGCCGGCATCACACTTTTTTTTGCAAGTTTGTTATTTGGAGAAGCTTGGACTTATCCTACGCAATGGAGCCAGCAGGTGCAATTGTCGATGGTACTTTTAGTAATTTTTGGCAGCATTGTCGCTTTCACGTCGTTCAATTATTTGCTTAGGGTGGTTTCTCCAGAAAAAGTTGCGACATCTTCCTATGTGAATCCGGTGATTGCCATGGTTGTTGGCTGGTATTTTTTAGATGAATTGATTACTCTTCAGTCTGTTATGGCCGCTTTGGTGTTGCTTACAGGCGTATATTTTATCAACACAAAGAAAAGACTGGTTATTTATTCCCGATTTACCAAACGAATAAAGTTTAGGCAAGGAGAAGTTGTCATTAAAAAGATTGAGTAAATTTGTGTTTATGAGAAACGATAAAGAGATTAATAAACGTCCGATTATAGAAAAAGCCATTGTTTCAGAAAAAATGACTGCGATTGAAAAATTTCAGAATTCAACATTGCGACCAATTATAAAAATGAAACATGAGTTGTTGATTGCTTATTTCGAGCATTATATATCCCTTCAAAAATTTGATTTTAATCATTTGAATGAATTAAAAAAGACGGAATTCATTGAGCGTGTTTTTTCAAAAGACAATCAGTTCAAAAATGAAATAAAAGGAATCATTATCGGGCATTTTACTTTGGAAGAATTTGCGATTTATAAAAACTTCATTAAAGAAAGCAATAAAAGGATTTTAACGATGATTAAAGAACGTGTTTTGAGCACCTTAGTTAATTAACCTGATTTTTTTACAATCTAAATAAAAACAAATCACAGCCAAAATTTAAAACTATCTTTGCGGCCTTATTCGGTTTTAGGATATTTTAAAATTTATGGAGAAGATGAAAACAACCAATAACAAAGCAATTACTTCTGAAGAAATTGAGAAATGTATTGCCATTTTGTCGCAATTGGTTTCAAATACCGATGAAATTTTTGACATTGTAAAAGAACAAAGAACCGAGCTTATAAAAGTTGCCGGAATGTTTTCCAGACCCGATCGGGAGGAATTTTCCAGAAGAAAAAAGGACGGAAAAAAAGTAGCGCAACGGAAACTGGCTGCCAAAGAAAAAACGGCACGAAAAGAAACCGGCATCAGAAACGCCCGAGAAGCATCAGTGTTTGTCGCACCAAAATTGCTTCCTATTGCCGATTTGTCGAAAAAAGAACAAACAGAATTTGAGACGCCTAAAAACTGTTACGTATGCAAAACGTCCTTTGTAAAAATGCACCATTTTTACGATAGTATGTGTTCGGATTGCGGTGATTTTAATTATGCGAAACGCTTTCAAACGGCAAATGTAAGCGGACAAACAGCTGTAATTACAGGTTCTCGATTAAAAATAGGTTATCATATAACTTTAATGCTATTACGAGGTGGCGCGACCGTTGTTGCGACAACCCGTTTTCCGGTAGATTCAGCTTTGAGATTTTCGCAGGAAACTGATTTTGCGGAATGGGGGCACCGATTAAAAATTCACGGACTCGATTTAAGGCACATTCCAAGCGTAGAAATTTTTTGCAATTTTATCGAGCAAAAATATGGAAGATTGGATATTTTAATCAACAATGCGGCGCAAACCGTGAGACGGCCTTCCGGATTTTATCAGCATTTGATGAAAAATGAGGAAAGTCCGATTGCTTCTTTGCCAAAAAACACCCAAGATTTATTGTTTGACCATTGGGATTGTTTACATGAATTGGCAACATTAACTTCAGGCGCCTCATCCAACCAAAATATGCCGGTAACCTGGCACGGACCGGAACCGGGAATCGGATTACGGGCTTCAGCAAGATTGTCACAAATTCCGTATAGTTTTGACAAAGAATTGGTATCCACAGAAGTTTTTCCTGAAGGAAAGCTGGATGCCGATTTACAGCAGGTAGATTTGAGAAAAACCAACAGCTGGCGTTTAAAATTGGGAGAAATTGAAACCACGGAAATGATAGAGGTTCAGCTGGTGAATTCTGTTGCTCCGTTTGTTTTGTGCAACCGCCTTTCCGAAGTGATGAAAAAAGACAATACCGGACAAAAACACATCATCAATGTTTCTGCCATGGAAGGAAAATTTTATCCATCTTTCAAAGAAGATCGTCACCCACATACCAACATGGCCAAGGCAGCTTTGAACATGCTTACGCACACATCCTCAGGAACTTTGGCGAAAGACGGAATTTTCATGAATGCGGTTGATACCGGCTGGGTGACCGATGAAGATCCTTTGGAATTGGCAAAAATGAAACAAGAACTGCACGATTTTCAGCCACCGCTAGACATTGTTGATGGTGCCGCACGCGTTATGGATCCGCTTTTCGACGGCATCAACACCGGAAAACATTGGTGCGGAAAATTCTTAAAAGATTACCGGCCAATAAATTGGTAACATGTAAAACCGCTTTTTTCTATTTCAGTTTTTTCTTGAAAAAATCGATGGTTCGCTGCCAGGCCAGTGTTGCTGCAGCTTCATCATAACGCGGCGTGGTATCATTGTGAAAACCGTGGTTCACATTTGGATAAAAACACACTTCAAATTCTTTATCATTTGCTTTTAATGCGGCCTCATAAGCAGGCCAACCCTCATTAACCCGTGTGTCAAGCTCAGCATAATGAATCAGTAACGGAGCGTTTATTTTTGGAACATCTTCCGCAGCAGGTTGTCCGCCATAAAAAGGAACAGCCGCTTTCAAATCCGGAATCTTGACTGCCATCATATTAGAAATCCAACCGCCAAAACAAAATCCGACCACGCCAACTTTACCGTTACATTCCGGATGTACTTTTAAAAACTCGTAGGCTGCAATAAAATCTTCCAGCATTTCATTGGCTGTTCGTTGCTTTTGTAAAGTCCTTCCATCATCATCATTGCCAGGATAACCGCCTAAAGGCGAAAGTGCGTCTGGCGCTAAAGAGATAAATCCGGCAAGCGCGGCTCTTCGGCCCACATCCTCAATATACGGATTCAATCCTCGATTTTCATGCACCACAATAATTCCGGGTAACTTGGTTTTACTGTCTGCAGGTCTGGAAAGCAATCCCTTGATTTCTCCGCCGCCTTTTGGCGAATTGTAGGTAATATATTCGGATTTCAGTCTTTGATCATCAAAAGCAATTTGTGAAGCTTTATAGTTTGGGCTCATAAAACTGAGCAGTGACGGTACTGTAAGTCCGCCAATCGCAAATAAGGACAATCTTTCTATAAATTGCCTTCTTTCAATTTTATTATGCGCATAGTCATCATATAAATCGAAAACTTCCTGCTTGATATCTTCTTTGGTTATTTTTTTCATCTGTTTAAATTTTATTTTTAAAATCAACAAAAAACAGCCGATTAAATTTCAAAAATAAAAACCACTGTTTGTCAAATATAAATAAATTGGCTTAAAAAAATATTTTTTTGTAAAACCTACTTTGATTTTTTGAAAAAAAACCACTTGCGTTTTTTCTTGGGCGGACTTTCACTTCCCAGCAGTATGGTCAATGTTTTCAGACTTTCTGTACGGTCGGCAATTAATTTAATGATGCTGATAAACGGAATAAATAAAATCATTCCCGCTGCTCCCCATAAAATTCCGCCGGCAATTATTGCAATAATAATAATTAATGGATTTATTTTTAACCGGTTGCCAACTGCCAGAGGAAATATAATGTTTGCTTCCAGTAATTGAACGAAAGCAAAAATCAATATCACACCAACGGGATACCAAATAGAATCATAGGTTACCCACGAAATGGCGATGGGTAAAAGAGAAGAAATAATGATTCCGGCATAAGGAATAAAGGTTAAAATTGAGGCAATAAAGCCGAACATAAAAGGGTGGGGAATACCTAGAATGGCCAATCCGACGCTATTTAAAATACCCACAATTAAATACACCAATAACATCCCTTTAACAAAATTATAATAGGAATTGATGGTTTCAATCAATATCTCGTGCACGGATTCTTTTTTATCCGCAGGAAAAACTCTGTACAGCACAGTCGTAAGCATTTCCCGATAATAAAGAATGAGTGTCGAAAAAACCGGGATGATAATCAGGAAAAAGGCCGACATAGAAATGGAATATGCCGTTTGCATCAGAAATCCAAAAATTTGTGATCCGGAGCCATCCATCAAATTCTTGGGGATTTTTAAAAAATTATCCCTATTGATACCGTATCGTTCTTCAATAAAAGCATAAAATTGCAGAAAAGTTTCAGAAAATTTGGCCCTAAACAAATGCCATTCCTGTAAAAAACCCTCAATTTGTGAGAATAACAAGTAAAAAATAGCAGTCAACAGCAAAAATATGGTAGAAATAGCCAGTAAAATGCTTCCCAATTTATTGATGCCTTTTTTTTCGAGCCATTTGCATACCGGATAGAGAATAAAGCTAATGAGTAATGAAAAACTTAGGGGAATAAACAGGGTTTTGCCAAAATAAAGCACCAAGGAAATCAGCACAGTGTATTGGAGAATTTCAAGCACGGAGAATTTTCTTTTTAAAGGAAACAGCATTTTCGGAATTTCTGCCATAATTAAATGAGTTTTCTTAGGTTCTTTATAATGTTCCAATTGTTTATTTTTATTGAAAAACTAAAATTACTACCCCCAAATTGTTCCATGTTAATATTTTAGAACACGCTATCTGAAATTTGATTAACTCTAATATAGTCATTTTTTTTCAGATGATAAATAATCTTCATAAATTTAATTCACCTTTAAAAACTTTAATCATGGAAACCTATGTTGAAATATTGGCAGTTAAAAGAAAGGCAATTGTTGTTTATGGTGAAGGAAAAGATTAAATTTGGGTAGCATAATTTTCATTGTGAAAGATATTATTTAAACTTCATAAATTAAGCCATGAAAAATAAACAAGCATTATTACAGCCTTACCATAAAAACGGGCTCGATTTAAAGTACAGAATCGTGATGGCGCCAATGACCAGAAGCCGAGCCAACGACCCTGAAAAGAAGCCAACAGAGGAACTTCATGCCGTCTATTATGAACAACGTGCATCTGCAGGGTTAATTATTACCGAAGGCGCACAAGTTTCTGAAATGGCTGTTGGTTACGTAAATACACCCGGAATTTATACAAAAGAACAGGTAGCTGGCTGGAAAAAAGTTACCGAACGCGTTCATACAAAAGGAGGGAAGATCTTTATACAATTGTGGCATGTAGGCAGGGTTTCGCATCCCGATTTCCATAACGGGGAATTACCTTTGGCGCCATCGGCTATTAATCCGGACAGCAAATCTTTTACGCCACACGGTTTTAAGGATACGGTAACGCCAAAAGCGATGACTTTGGAAGATATTAAAACAACCATCAACGATTTTAGGAAAGCGGCAAAAAATGCTGTTGAAGCCGATTTTGATGGGGTGGAAATCCATTCTTCAAACGGTTATTTGTTTCATCAATTTTTTAATAACTGTTCAAACCAACGGACCGACAGTTATGGAGGAAGCATAGAAAACAAGGCAAGATTCTTTTTTGAAGTGTTGGATGCCGTTAAAAATGAAATTCCGGAACAAAAAATTGGGGTAAGATTTAATCCTTCGATGCACAATATGCATGGAATGATGGTTGATGAGGAAACAATTCCCACTTTTGAATATATTATTAAAAAGCTCAACGATTATCAATTAGCCTATGTTCATTTGTCGGAACCATTTACTGATGTTTCTGATGTTCCTTTTGCCGTAACAGAAATCGCAAAACATTTTAGGCCATTGTATCACGGAACTTTAATGATTAACGGCGGATTTACGCAAGAAACCGGAAATTCGGTGATTGAGCAAGGGGAAGCAGATTTGGTGGCGTTTGGAAAATTGTTTATTTCAAATCCTGATTTGGTGGAGCGCTTTGAAAATAATTTGGCATTAACCGAATGGGACCAAAATACATTTTACACGCCGGGCAAAAAAGGCTATTTGGATTACGAACCTGTTAAAGTAAACTAAATTTACTAAAAAAAATCAAGTAAAATAGCGCCTTTTAGGCGCTATTTTGTTTGTTAAAAAAATTTTATATAATCTCTGAATAATCTTATGGTTACATAAAATTCAGGGCGAATTACAACTTTAAATGATTAACTTCTTCTTCATGTTTGTTAAAAATTTCAGTTATCATAACATGTTTTTCTGAAAAGGTTTTGTTTAGGGTGTCCAGAAATTTTTCTAGTTCTTTATCAGGGTAATTAAATAAATCTACCTGAAGGTGCCCAACTTTTACCACCAAACTTTCTGTGGTGTTTTTAATGTCTTCTAATTTTCTTAAAATTTCTTCCTTAATTTCAATATTTCCTTTTTCCATGATCTATGTTTTTTAGTTATTTTTTTTTCAATGAATTAAGCCGCAGCCATTTAAAATTACTTAAAGTTACAAAAAATATTATTGAAAATAATAATTATGTGTTGCAAAGGTGCGTTCAGAAGGCGCAATATGCGTTACATAATTTTAAATCAAAATTGCAAAATTCACACATTAATTTCAGGAAAAAGGTATTTTAAAGATACCGCCGTTAATTTATAATTGAAAAAAATGACAGTTACTTTATAAGTTAATATGATGATTATCAGTACAAATAACCTATAATCATTGATATATATCATTTCATTTTTTTAAATATTTTATTAATTATGTTATTCAATTAATAACGCTAAATATAAACGATATGAAAACAGTAGTAATTATTATTTCAATAGCGATGATGATGGCCATAAATAGTTGTAATCCGAAAATGAATGCAAATGAAGTGCTTCAGGATGCTACAATGAGAACTGAAATTATGACCGGAATTATAAGTAACGAAGATTACATGAAAGAATTTATGGAAAAGATGCAAAACAATGATATGTCCTTGCAAATGATGGGAAATATGATGCAGGGTCATGGAATGTATAAGATGAATGACAGTATGATGATGAACAACATGATGGGCAATAAAGAAATGATGAACAAAATGATGAATAATGGAGAAATGATGTCCAATATGATGAAAATGATGAATGAAAATGGTATGATGAGCAATGAATGTATGCAATCGAGCTTAAAAATGATGGATGCCAAAGGAATGAAAATGGGTGAAATGGGAACCATGGAATCCTCCAAAATGAATTAATTTGAGGCTGAACATTTAGTTCGGCGGCAATAAATTGATTTTTTATTTTTTTTTATGATCAAAATCAGGTCAAAATAAAGTGGCCTTGAAAGAAAATTATTTGCCGATAATTAAGAATAAACTTTTCATTTGATGAATTTGAAAAGTTGCATAATCATTATAAACCTATTAAAACTAAACTAAAGAAATGAAAAATATAGCGGTAATTGGATATGGTGTTATTGGGAAAAGAGTGGCGGATGCCATTAGTTTACAGGAAGATATGAAACTAACGGGTGTTTGCGATGTGATAAGCGACTGGCGGATACAAAATGCGATAAGAAAAGGTTATTCGGTTTTTTCAGCTACTGAAGAAGCTGAAAAACAAATGAAAGCGGCTGGAATTTCTTTGGTCGGATCCATTCACGACCTTTTAGGCAAGGTTGATCTTGTGGTTGATTGCACCCCAAAAAAAATTGCTGCCAAAAACATAGGAATGTATAAAAAACAAGGACTGAAATTCATTGTTCAGGGTGGTGAAAAACATGAAACCACCGGTCATTCCTTCAATTCGCAAATAAATTATCAATCGGCTTTAAATTTGCCGTCAACACGAGTAGTCTCTTGCAACACCACTTCAATTTTAAGAACGCTAGGTGCTTTAAAAAAAGCCGGATTACTTCAATATGGCCGAGGCACATTAATGAGAAGGGCAACAGAGATCCTTGGGAAAGTCATTTGAATGGAATTATGAATACAATGGTTCTCACAAAGGAAATTCCAAGCCATCATACTCCCGACGTGCAAACTATAGATCCGGAAATGGATTTAATTACCACAGCCGTAAAAGTGCCGGAAACGTTGAGTCATTTGCATAATTGGAATGTGAAGCTAAAGAAAAAGTCATCCGTCGAAGAAATTTTGGATATTTTCAAAAATACCAGCCGCATCAAGTTAATCAGATATGATGAAGGTTTGGTTTCAAATAACACCATCAAAGAAATGTTTCTTGATATGGGAAGACCTTGGGGCGATATGTACGAAGTGGCGCTTTGGGAAGATATGATTAACATGGTGGGCGACGAAATTTTTTATTCTTATGTGGTTGACAATCAAGCTATCGTAATTCCGGAAACCATTGATGCCATCAGGGCGCTTCTTGGAATTGAAACTGACGGCGAAAAATCGATTGCCAAAACCAATAAAAGTTTAGGAATTGAATAAAAAAAAACGATTATGAATACTTACGATGCTATTTCAGGACTGTTGGGGGATAAGGCATCTTTTTATCTGGAACACGTTTGTAAAAAAATCCCTATAGATAAATTGGACTTTCCAAGCATGAATTTTATGGACAAGGTTTTTGTCAACAGCAATCGCAACGGCCAAGTGCTTAGAAGTCTAACCCAATTGTACAATCATGGAAATCTTGGCGGTACGGGATATCTCAGTATTCTTCCTGTAGATCAAGGGATTGAACATGGTGCGGCTTTTTCATTCTATAAAAATCCTGATTATTTTGATCCTGAAAATATTGTAAAACTTGCTATTGAAGCTGGCTGCAACGGTGTAGCTTCAACCTTTGGCGTATTGGGTATTTATGCCCGAAAATATGCGCACAAAATCCCTTTTATCGTAAAAATAAATCACAATGAATTATTAACGTATCCCAATAAATATGACCAAACACTATTTGGGAAGGTAAAAAATGCCTGGAATATGGGCGCCATTGCGGTTGGTGCCACCGTATATTTTGGATCGCAGGAAAGCGACCGACAAATAAAGGAGATTACAGAAGCTTTTTCTGAAGCCCATAACCTTGGTATGGCAACAATTTTATGGTGTTATACGCGTAATGAAGCTTTTAAAACGAAGGATGAAGATTACCACGCAGCGGCAGATTTAACCGGACAGGCCAACCACCTTGGCGTAACCATGCAGGCTGATATCATTAAACAAAAATTACCTGTCAACAATTACGGATTTAAAAATCTTCATTTCGGCAAATACAATAATGAAATGTATAAATCGCTTACCACAAAACATCCTATCGATTTATGCAGATTTCAAGTTGCCAATTGCTATATGGGAAAAATTGGATTGATTAGTTCCGGTGGCAGTTCACAGGGCGAATCAGATTTGAAAGATGCTGTTATAACGGCTGTTGTAAACAAAAGGGCAGGAGGCTCTGGTTTGATTATGGGAAGAAAAGCATTTCAAAAACCATTAAGTGAAGGTATTGAATTGATAAAAGCCGTTCAGCGGATATATTTGGAAAATAAAATTTCGTTGGCGTAATGTATTACAGCTTAAAAATAATATTTTACAAAAAAATGCTGGGATATGAAAAGTTATGATACACTCACAGAAGCACTTAAAGATTTACAACAAAGAGGTTATACCTATGATTTTAATTTGAAAAACCATTGTGTTGCTTGTGCTTCATTAAAAATAGAAATGCAGCCGGAAGATTTTAATGTGGATGAAGTGCACCGATTTGAAGGCATGAGCAGCACCGATGACAACAGTATTCTTTATGCCATATCGTCCAAAGACGGAATTAAAGGCACCTTGCTTGATGCTTACGGTATTTATGCCGAAAATATTTCTGAAGAAATGAGGAAGAAGTTGCGATAAGCTGTTTAAAAGTTCATTTCTAAAAAAGACACTATCCTAAAAAAGAGCTAAAATGGCTCCGGTTACCATTTCAGCTCTTTTTATGAATAAATAATTTCGTAATTTTTTACTGTTATTTATTTCTATCTTTTGAAGGATAACTTTTTGGATCTATGGCAACAGAGGACCAGTGATTAAAAAATTCCAATACTTTTTTGGTTGCATAGCCTTTGTCTTCTTCCATATAAATGCTATTTTGGGTATGGAGCATGTTTCCTTTTCCGTCCAGTACCACAAACACCGGAAAACCAAAGCGTTGAGGATAACCAAAGCTCGCCAATAGGTCTTCGTTCCAGTTTTCTTTGGAATAATTAAGATGATAGCTGATATATTTCTCTTTTAAAACACTTCTTAAAGTGTCGTTTTCCGTTACTTTTTTATTGAATTTAATGCACCAACTGCACCAGTTTCCGCCAATTTGTACCAGTACATGTTTTCCTTCGGCGTTTGCTTTTGTAACATTGTTTTGAAGATCCGTTTTAGCATCAGCTTCCGGATTGTATAATTTAACTTCTGATGTTTGTGCATTTAAATCAATCATCAAAAGCATGATAATGATAAATAGTATTTGTTTTTTCATGGGATTCTATTTTAGAGACCAAAATTATGATAAATTTTCCATCAAAAAAATTACTTATGATGTAATTATTTCTGAAGCGAATTGTAAACTTAAGTAGTGTAAAAATTTGAAATAATATAACGAGACCTTCGTTTAGCTATTATTTTTAGTTTGCTTAAAAAGTTTTGCCTGTTCAAGTATTTGTAAGGTTACTTCAGTAATATTATACAATAAAATATATTGTATTTGTGCAGCTTCTTTATTTGAAGTTAATAATTGCGTACTTAATTCTTCAAAATTACTTTCAATACTTTCTATTTTGTTATTATTTTGAGTTGTTAACCAATCAAACGACTCATCTAAAGCTTTTAAAATATGGTTTTCAAATACCAACATATTTAAAGTTTGTTTTGTATGTTGATTTCTATGAGCTCCTAATGCCGAAAGGTATGAAAGTAATGCGTGGTTTAAGTAGGTTAGCGTATAGGCTGTTTTTTTTAGTTTTTGATGTTTCTGAGGATCTAACTGCATATTTTGCCAAACCATAACCAAAGCATTGTCTGCCCGGTGCGCTTCTCTTCTTGCAATTCTGTAAGTTAAATCATCAGTTTTCGGGTTTTTATATTCATTTAAAATGGCTTTTAAATAAGCCGTGTTTTTAAGGATTACGTCACTTAATAAGTTGGGTAATTTTTTGTATTGCCACTCTGGCCATAAAAACCGAACTACTATAAACGATATAAAAGCGCCAATTAAAGTATCGATTAAACGAGGAGCCATTACATCAACACCTTTATTGGCTATAATATTAAATGCACACATTACAAAAATGGTAATAAAAATAATGCTGATTGAATATTTGCGTTTCATCCAAAATAAAAATAAATAGGCAGAAGTAATCATCAATGCAATTTGCCCTGAAAAAGAAAACAATTTAATCACTAAAATACCAATAATTACACCACCTAAAGTTCCTAAAGTTCTTTGAAACAGACGCTTTCTTGTTTCACTATAACTAGGCTGAAGCACAAATAAAATGGTAAGTACAATCCATTCTCCTTTTTCAATATGAAAATATTTATAGATAGCGTAACCAATTAAAAAAGAAATGCTTAATCTTAAAGCATGATGCATTCTTGGGTGATTGATGTTTAACTGCACTTTTAATCGCTCAAAATAAGTTTGGGTAACTTTTTCTAGCTTTGGCAATAAATCGGTATCATAATTTAAATGAATACTTTTTAAAGTTTCGTGAGCCTGAGTTAAATTACGAATCAATAATTTTATAGGCAGCGAAGGCTTCAACTCATTGTTTAGAAGTGAATTACGAATTGTTTTTGTAAGCCAATCTAAAGCTATCGGATGTTTATAAGGAACACCGGTAAGTAAACTTTCTGCAAAATTTTGGGTAGCGTGTGAAAGTTCATGTAATAATTGACGAATTCCACCAATTAAATCGCTGTTTGAAGGGTTGGCACTTAATAAATCATAGCGTTCATGACTGGATGCTGCTCGTTCGTGCAAACTTTGCAAAACAATAAAATAATATAAATACGGTTGTAATGGTTGCTGATTTGCAAGTGATTCTGCATAACTGTTTAAAACTTCTTTGCATCTGTCTAATGCTTCAACAGTTTGTACATTTAATAGCGCTAGTTTGGCTTTTATTTCTTTTTCTTCAAGTTCATTGCTCGGGAAAAGTTTTGATTTTTCATTTAAATACAATGAGAGCGCCGAAAAACCTCTGGCAAGTTGTTCTTCTAGAAGGCTATAGGGTTTTAAACGTAATAATATGTATGAAAAAATGCCATAAATAAAAGCACCAGAAATTAGTAAAACAGGTTGTATATACCAATTAGGGCTAATTGGCGTTCCAATCATGGTATAAATACCCACCAATAAAGCGCCAAATGTTACGCCTCTAAAACGCTCACTTATACCACCAATTATTATAAAGACAATGGTAGACAAAGCGAGTCCGATTCCCAATAGTGCGGGATATGGTTGCAGCAATTCTACCGAAAAACTTGATATTGCAAAACTGACGATTTTTAAAAGCATAGACTTTAAGCGTCCATTGGGATGATCGTCCGTTTCAGAAAGGGCTCCTGCAAGTGCGCCTAAACCTAATGTTACCGCGTAAAAAGGCAAATTGATACTCACCATTAAAATAACAAGTCCCCCAATGACCACAGTTGCTTTAACCGCCAATAATCTATTTGGATTGCTTAAAAAAGTAGTTCTAAATGAAGTATACCAAGGTAGTTGTTTTAGGTAAATAGAAAGTGGCTTCATTTTTAAGGCGGATGGGTATCATATTACAATCGAAATGCAAAAGTACAAAATAGGGATCTATAACTATTGGCAAAGTAAAACTTTCATCAGGTTAAATAACTGTTGCTGATTTGTACAGAAGATTTTAAAGCTTTAAACTTCAACAGCGAATAGGATAATTTAAAAAATATATGTAAAATTTGATAAAAAACGGCTAATTTAGCTTCAATAAAAAATATAAAAAATGAAATTAAAAGGAAAAAAAGCAATTATCACCGGTGGGGGCAAAGGATTAGGAAAAGCCACTGCGATTGCATTTGCAAAAAAAGGAATTGATGTTGCCATAACCGGCAGAAATGAAAAAATATTAAAAGAAACCGTTGCCGAACTAAAAGCAATAGGTGTAAATGCCACTTACGAAATATTTGATGTAGGAAATTACGAAGAAGTTAAACAAGGAATTAAAAATATAATTGCAACACTTGGTTCTGTAGATATTTTAGTGAACAATGCAGGAATTGCAGCATTTGGATCATTAAATGAGATGGAAGTAAGTAAATGGACAGCTATTATTCAAACCAATGTCATGGGCATGTATTATGTTACCAAAGAAGTTCTTCCATATTTAATAGCAAAAAATGAAGGAGATATTATAAATATTTCATCAACTGCCGGTTTAAATGGAAATGCAAATACTTCAGCATATTCCGCTTCAAAATTTGCCGTTATTGGGATGTCAGAATCTTTAATGAAAGAGGTGCGAAAAAATAATATAAGAGTTTGCGTATTAACTCCAAGTACCATTGCAACTGATATGGCTATAGAATTAGGAATTACAGACGGAAATGTTGAAAAAGTTTTACAATCAGAAGATTTTGCTCAATTGATTGTTTCAGCTTTAAAACTGCCAAGAAGAGCAATGCTTACAAGCGCTTCATTATGGTCAACAAATCCATAATAGATCATTTTTAATATTATTATAGTTTCATATTTTTAATAGTTTTATACCAAAAATTTTCTTCTAAAATTTTAATGGAACACTTATTTTGCTCAACAAATGATAGGAGAGGAGTGTAATGTGTGTGATATGGAAATCATTACAACAAATTTAATCA
>JAVVEF010000033.1:6419-25032 GCA_032251275.1 Lutibacter sp. | reverse complement strand
TATATGGATCAACTGATTTTTTTACTTTTATTCTTAAATTAAAAAATTTGAATGATGAAAAAAGTACTATTAATCACAGGTGATTTTACGGAAGATTATGAAACGATGGTTCCGTTTCAGATGCTTCAGATGGTTGGTTATGAAGTTCATGCGGTTTGTCCCGACAAAAAAAAGGGAGATACCATTAAAACCGCGGTTCACTATACCGATGGCGACCAGACATTTATTGAAATACCCGGACATCAATTAACATTGAATTATAGTTTTGACGATGTTAATGTTGAAGAGTACAGCGGACTCATACTTCCCGGTGGCAGGGCACCGGAATATTTGAGACTTCATAAAAAAGTTTTAGAAATAGTAAAACATTTCTTTTCCGCCAACAAACCGGTTGCCGCCATTTGTCACGGAATTCAAATTTTAACGGCTGCCGATGTTGTAAAAGGCAGAAAATTAACGGCTTATAAAACTGTTGAACCGGAAGTAAAAGCCGCAGGCGGTGAATACATTAAAATCTCATCAGAGGAAGCTTATGTTGACGGCAATCTGGTCACTTGTCCGGCCTAGCCCGGACAACCGAATTTCATCAAGGAATTTTTAAAAATTATGGGGGCGAAAATTGAGATTTAAAAAATTATCAAACAAAACATACCTTAAGAAATTGTGGTCATTACTATTAAACCAACCTTCTCTAACGTTAATGGCTAAATAAATAATTATTTATCAGAAAGTTACTGCCTAAAAACTTAAGGAGTGCACTTTTATAAATTAATTAAAACAACATTATTAAAATAAAACGCAATTATAAATTAATATATTATAATATTATAATATATTTGTATTTTAATGTTCAATAATAATAATAATAATAATAATAATAATAATTCGCCATGTCAAAAATTGATTACGTAAAAAACAGTGAGATCCTGAAAGCCCTTTCAAACCCAATCCGGCTTCAAATGGTTGATTTTTTATTGGATGATGAATGTTGTGTGACCGATGTTGTAAATGAACTTGGTATTTCACAATCTGCATCTTCCCAGCACTTGGCAATCCTAAAAAACAGCGGTATTGTGTATCCGGAAAAACATGGCACAAGAACCTGTTATAAGGTTAACAATAAGTTAGTTGAAGAAATAATAAATCTTTTAAAAAAAAATCAATAATGATTAAAAAAATGATTCAGGCAGCAATGCCATCAGAAAAAATGATTGAAATGTTTACTTTAAAATTAGAAAGTAAACAACCAATTGAAACAATTGCCCAAGAAGTAAGCAAGGAATGTGAAAATCATAAATTCGCATTACTTCAAACGTATGTATATCACGATATTGTGAAAGAAAAAGGCTTTCCAATCAAGAGAAAAGTATTCATTTATGAAATTTGTCAGGCAAAAACAGCGGCATTAATGCTGACAAGCAATCCTGAATTTTCAATTTTTATGCCTTGTAAAATTGCATTGTATGAAGATGAAGGAAAAACGATTATTTCAACAATGAATATGGAAATTATGCTGAATGCAGTAAAATCAAATCCAGCATTATACACAGAAGCCACAACCCTATTTGGCAAGCTAAAATTATTAATGACATCGTTGTCAGAAGTTTAGTAAAAAATATTTAAAAATAAATAACAATGAAAATTTTAATTTTAATTAACGACGCGCCCTACGGAACAGAAAAAGCATACAATGCTTTACGACTTGCAAATCAACTTGGCAAGGAACACGACAATGTAGAAGTGAGAATTTTTCTAATGGCAGATGCCGTCAGCTGCGCAGTTGCAAACCAAAATACGCCCAATGGCTACTACAATATAGAAAGAATGTTTAAATATTCCATAAACAAAGGTGCTAAACTCAAAATTTGCGGCAGCTGTGCAGATGCTCGTGGCTTGAAAAATATTCAACTCATAGAAGGTGCTGAAATTAGCACCATGGCTGAATTTACAAGTTGGGTGGTTGATAGCGATAAGGTATTAACTTTTTAACGAATAAATAGCTTTAAAACAACTATTTAGCATAAGCAACTACCATTTTTTATAAAATAATAGCTAAGATGAAAAATGTAACACTGGGTCTGAAAGAAAACTGGAAACAGTTTACATTGTTAGTAATCATCAATGGTTTTGTTGGTGGTATGGTTGGCTTGGAACGCACCATTCTTCCTCAAATAGCGGAACAGGAATTTGCCATTGCCGCAAAAACAGCCATACTATCCTTCATCATTGTTTTTGGAATTGTAAAGGCCATAACCAATTATTACACAGGAGCATTGGCCAATAAATACGGGAGGAAAAATTTATTGATTGCCGGTTGGTTAATCGCAATTCCAATCCCTTTTATCTTAATGTACGCGCCAAATTGGAACTGGATTATTGCTGCCAATGTACTTTTAGGAATCAATCAGGGTTTAACATGGTCGAGCACGGTGGTTATGAAAATTGACCTTGTTGGCGAAAAGCAAAGAGGTTTTGCCATGGGACTGAATGAATTTGCCGGCTATCTTTCGGTTGCGATAATTGCTTTTTTGACTGGTTGGATTGCAGGTAAATATGGCATCAGGCCTTATCCATTTTACTTGGGATTTGTATTGGTGTTTTTTGGATTGATTGGCAGTGTTTTTTGGATCAAAGACACCAAACACCATGTTGCCAAAGAAACAACAACCAGCACACTTCCAAAACTAAAAAATATTTTTTGGGACACCACTTGGAAAGACAAAAACTTAGGTTCAGTCACGCAGGCCGGGTTAATTAACAACCTGAATGACGGAATGGTTTGGGGAATATTTCCGATACTGCTGGCCAATAAAAATTTTACTTTAGAGCAAATTGGTATTGTAGCTGCTGTTTATCCCGGCGTTTGGGGAATCGGACAGCTTTTTACAGGTAAAATGGCCGACAAGTTTTGTAAAAAAGATATGCTTTTTACCGGAATGTTTTTGCAGGCCATCGCATTGGTATTATTCGTCTGGGCAAATACCATGATTGAATATATGTCACTTTCAGCTGTTTTAGGTTGGGGAACAGCCATGGTTTATCCAACATTTTTAGCAACGGTGGCCGAAAATACACATCCGCAGGATCGCGCAAAAAGTATTGGTATATTTAGACTTTGGAGAGATTTAGGCTATGCCATCGGCGCTATTTTAACAGGGATAATTGCCGACTTGCTCAATATTAATGCTGCAATTCTTTTTATAGGTTTTCTTACCTTCTTGTCGTCACTGATTATATATTTCAGAATGAGCTGTGGTGAAGGCGCATCAGTAAAAATGTTGAATTGGATTTTACGTAAATAACTTAAACAAATGGAAACACCAGAAAACTGCATCACACTTGATATTTTAAAACAAAAACTGAAAAATAAAAATGAAATCATCATTATAGACGTAAGAAGTAATGAAGAATATATTGAAAAGCACATACCAATCGCCATCAATATTCCTCTTGACAAATTAGAAAACGAAGTAAAAAAATTTGATAAAAATAAGTTTTACATAACCGCTTGCGGTAAAGGCGGTAACCGTTCAGCTTCGGGAGCAGAAAAATTAAATAACATGAAATTCAACGCACTCTGGCTTTGTGGCGGAACATTTGGTTGGTTTGACTAAAATTTATACGTTTAATGGAAATATTGTCATTGTAATAACGTTTTAAAGTCTTTTGTTTTCAACAAAAAAGAAAATGATATATTTGAAATAGCACAAGCATTTTACCAAGTAACCATCAAGCGCCAATTTTGAAACACATCACAAAAACCGTCTGGATTTTATCAATAGTGAGTATGTTTACGGACACGGCAAGCGAAATACTGTATCCGATTATGCCCATTTATCTAAAAACCATCGGATTTTCAATTGTGCTCATCGGAATCCTTGAAGGTGTTGCCGAAGCTACGGCCGGATTGAGCAAAGGCTATTTCGGCAAACTTTCCGACAATTCAGGGAAACGTGTTCCATTTGTGCAAATTGGGTACGCGTTCAGCGCCATCTCAAAACCCATGATGGCTGTTTTTATTTTTCCGATTTGGATATTTTTTGCCCGCACGCTGGACCGATTTGGTAAAGGAATAAGAACTGGTGCAAGAGACGCCATACTTTCAGACGAGGCCACGCCGAAAACAAAAGGAAAAATTTTTGGACTTCACCGTTCCATGGACACTTTTGGCGCCGTTTTAGGTCCGGCTTTGGCCCTGCTTTACTTATATTTCTATCCGGAAGATTACAAAACCTTATTTTATATCGCGTTTATTCCCGGATTATTAGCGGTCTTGGCTACTTTTTATCTGAAAGACAAACGCGTTATTAAAGAAAAAATAAAGGTTTCAACGCCTTTTTTCTCCTTCTTAAAATATTGGAAAGTGAGTCCGCCTACATACCGGAAATTGGTTATAGGATTACTGGTTTTCACGCTTTTCAACAGTTCCGATGTTTTCCTGATCCTAAAAGCAAAACAAGCCGGAATTGATGACACTTTGGTGATTGGCATCTATATTTTTTACAATCTTGTTTATGCCTTATTTGCATTTCCTATTGGAATCCTTGCCGATAAAATTGGACTTAAAACTGTTTTCATTATTGGGCTTGCAGTATTTTCAACCGTTTATTTTGGAATGGCTTTAAACACAAACTTGTACTTTTTTTTCGGATTGTTTTTTCTTTATGGCATTTATGCTTCCGCTACGGAAGGCATTTCAAAAGCGTGGATTTCAAACATAACGGACCAAAAAGACACGGCAACTGCCATCGGAACATTTTCGGGCTTGCAAAGCATTTGTACGATGTTGGCAAGTTCGCTTACCGGACTTATTTGGTTTCAATTTGGAGCAACTGCCGCTTTTTTAACAACAGCGACGGTAACTTTATTGGTGATGATTTATTTTGTTACCCTTCCAAAACCCTCAACTTTTATCAATACCACAAATTAATTAAAAAAAAATACTGCTCACCTCTTGCTGCTGTTTCTCACAACTCGTTTTTTGGGCAATATTAAAAGTTTGTTTTGTATCTTTGGGTTTGGCGATTAACCAAAACTAAATGCGTACTTTTCCCCAACTTACGCATAGCCTTAGAAAATTATAAGCAAGTTTAAAGATCTATTGGAATTATCAAATTGAATAAATGGTATTAATCAGCCCAGATTGATTTTGATATAACAACGAAGCTTATAGAACCTTTGTAAAAAATAGCATTAAAAAATGGAATCAAAGCCGAAATCAGATCATAAAAAGGTTATTTCTAAAAAACAAACTGCCGCTAAATCTAGCCCTAAAACAGCAAAGGAAACTCTGAAACTAAATAAAGAGACCAAAAATATACCCATTCCTGTATCAGAAAAAAATGCAAATTCCTTTACAGTGGTTGCCATTGGCGCATCGGCCGGCGGATTGGAAGCCGTTTCACTGCTTTTACAAAATCTTTCTCCGGAAACTGGCCTGGCATTTATTTATGTGCAACATTTAAGTCCAGACCATGAAAGCCTTCTTGTGCCGCTGTTGTCGAAGAAAACTGACATGAAAGTGCAGGATATTGATGATATGGAGAAAATAATGCCCAACAATGTTTATGTAATTCCATACAATAAAGAAATTGAGGTGATTGACGGCCATATACAATTAATTCCGCGTCCCAAAAACAAATCCTCTAACCTATCCATTGACGTGCTATTTTCTTCCTTGGCCGAAACGCATAAGGAAAATGTGATAGGTGTAGTGCTTTCGGGCAGCGCAAGTGATGGAACGCGTGGTTTAAGTGAAATAAAAGAAGCCGGAGGCATCACTTTTGCCCAGGACGATTCCGCAAAATTTACAAGCATGCCACATTCGGCCATTGCAAGCGGTTTGGTTGATTTTGTGCTTTCTCCCAAAGAAATTGCAGCCGAATTAAACTGGATGAGCCAACACGATCTGATAAGAAGAAATCCAGAAAAAACTTCGCCAAAAGATAAATTGGACAATAAAAATACCGACTTAATAAAGATTTTTCAGATTTTATTGAAAAAAAAGAACGTCGATTTCAGTTATTATAAATTGAACACCATCAAGCGGCGAATGCTCCGCAGAATGTTGATCCATAAAATTGAAACCTTAAAGCAATATGCCGATTTGCTTGCAAAAAGTGAAGATGAACTTGACTTACTTTTTCAGGATTTGCTGATCAATGTCACCGAATTTTTTAGAGACACCGAAGCATTTGATCTTTTAAAAAAATCAGTATTTCCGTCGTTGCTGAAAAGCAAATCGCAAAACGAAACGCTTCGTATTTGGGTGGCCGCCTGCGCCACGGGTGAGGAAGTTTACTCCATTGCCATGATGTTGCGCGAACTTCATGACAATAAAACCAAGCACATTCCATTTCAGATTTTTGCTTCCGATTTAAGCGCCTCGGCCATTGATATTGCCCGAAATGGAGAATATACCAAACAACAGCTTAAAAATGTTTCGGCCAAAAGACTTCAGCAATTTTTTACAAAATCGGGTAATAAATTCCGCATTTCCAAATCGCTACGGGATGTTTGTGTTTTTGCCAATCACAACATCTTACGCGATCCGCCTTTTTCCCGGATGGATTTTATCAGTTGCCGTAACCTGCTCATTTATCTCGACAATGCAGCGCAGAAAAAAGCCATTTCAACTTTTCATTATGCTTTAAACGATGGCGGCTGTTTGATGCTGGGTAAATCGGAAACCATCGGAACAGCCGATGAACTTTTTACCGCCATCAATAAAAAGTTTAAAATTTATACCCGTAAAAAAAACTCGGGTGTCTATAAATTACCGATTATCACCTCTCATGCTGTACAATCAGTCGCAACCGGAAAACAACGTGTGGTGACTGTTGTGCCAAAACGACCAACTGCGGCAACACACGGCAATCTTGGAAATGTATTTGATTCCGTTTTACTGGCACATTATATGCCCGCAAGCGTTATTATCAACCATAATATGGAAATTCTCCAGTTTCGGGGTTCAACTGAAATGTATCTGAAGAATTCTCCGGGCAAAGCCAGTTTAAATATTTTAACCATGGTGCTGCCGGAAATTTCATTCGAATTGCGCAATGCCATTCATCACGCCATAAAAACACAGCATACAGTGAATAAATCGGGTATAGAAATTACACCCGAAAAAAATGAAACTGCTATACAAGTTGTTAATTTAGAAGTTATGCCGCTTAAAATTGAAGGTGAGGAACCTTTGCTGGTGGTTGTTTTTACTTCCCAGCAAATAGACATCTTGCAACACGCAGCCAAAAGCGGAGAAAAAAATTCGGTTGCAAAAGACAGAAGAATAAAAAAATTAGAGGAAGAATTGGTGGCCACCCGTGCTGATATGGGTTCAATTACCCACGACCAGGAAGCGCTTAACGAAGAATTGCAAAGTGCCAACGAAGAAATTGTTTCAAGCAATGAAGAATTGCAGAGCCTCAATGAAGAATTGGAAACCTCGAAAGAGGAAATAGAATCCACCAACGAAGAATTAATCACAAGCAATCAGGAATTGCTGGCGCGAAACCAAATGGTAGAGGAATTGTACACTTATAATGAAGCCATTCTTTCCACGATTCATGAGCCTATGCTGGTGCTCGACAAAAACATTCGAATCAAATCGGCCAACAAATCTTTTTATAAAACATTTCACGTAACGGAAGCTGAAAGTTTAGGCCAATCACTCTATAAGTTGGGCAACAACCAATGGAATATTCCGCGTTTACGTGTGCTGCTGGAAGAAATAATACCAAAAAACAATACTTTCCACAACTTTGAAGTGGCGCATGAATTTCCTGTAATCGGACATAAAATAATGATGCTGAATGCGCATCGCATCACAAAGCAAAGCAATAATGAAGAACTGATTGTACTCACTATTGTAGATTTTACCGAGGTTAGAAAATTACAGTCCGAACTTCAGGAAAAAGAACAAAAAATACGAGAAAAACAACTTGAAGCAGATAAAAAAGCGTGGAAACTTATTGAAGAAAATAACAAGCGCTATGATATGATGCTGATGCAATCGCCATTCTCTTTTGCCATATTGAAAGGAAAAGATATGGTCATTAACCTTGCCAATGACAGCATGAAAGAAATTTGGGGCAAAGGCAAAAAAATTGAAGGAAAAAAATTAATGGAAGTTTTGCCCGAAATTAAAAACACCACTGTGCCGGAATTGCTCAATAACGTTTATACAACTGGCATTCCGCATCAAGGTTACGAACTTCTTGTTCCTTTAAAACGCAATGGAAAATTAGAAAACGCCTATTTCAATTTTGTTTACCAACCTTATATGGAGGCTGATGAAACCATTTCTGGGGTTACCATAATTTCCTACGAAGTTACCACACATATTACCACAAAAGAGGAATTAATAGAAGCAAAAAGTCAAGCTGAAAGAAAAACACAAATTGCGGAAGACGCTATGAAGGCTAAACAACAATTTTTGTCGAATATGAGCCATGAAATCCGCACCCCGATGAACGCTATTATCGGGTTTACAAAAGTGGTTTTAAAAACAATATTAAATGAAAATCAAAGAGAATATTTGAATGCTATAAAAACAAGCGGTGATTCCTTAATTGTGCTTATCAATGACATTCTGGATTTGGCAAAAGTTGATTCGGGGAAAATGTGCTTTGAGCAAACCCCATTTAAAATGTGGGAATCCTTCGCTGCCAGCCTTCAATTATTTGAGGTAAAAACCCAAGAAAATAATACCGAATTAATTATAGAATACGACCAAAAAATTCCAGAGGTTTTGCTTGGCGACCCTATGCGTTTGCGTCAGATAATTTTAAATTTGATGAGCAACGCCGTTAAATTTACTTCGGGAGGAAAAATTAACGCAAGTATTCGTTTATTGAAGGAAGATAAAAAGAAAGTGACTCTTGAATTTGCAATTGCTGATACCGGAATTGGGATACCTTCAGTCCAAATGGCCACTATTTTTGAAAACTTTCAACAGGCATCTACAGGAACTTCAAAAATGTATGGAGGAACAGGATTAGGACTTGCCATTGCAAAACAATTGGTAGAATCGCAAGGCGGAAGCATTGCCGTAAAAAGTAAAATAGATGAAGGGTCAACTTTTAGTTTCATCATGAGTTTTCAAAAAACAAAAAATGGTGTGACTGAAAATGCCGAAACACAAAACAACCCATCAGAAACTGAACCCAAAAATATGAAGATATTGGTGGTAGAAGATATTGCACTCAATCAATTGTTGATGAAAACATTGTTGAATGATTTTGGCTTTTTACACGATTTTGCTTCCAACGGAAAATTAGCCATTGAAAAACTTCAAAATAATGATTACGATATTATTTTAATGGACTTACAAATGCCAGAAATGGATGGGTTTGAAGCGACGGATTATATTAGGAATATGATGAAATCGGATATTCCTATTATTGCGCTTACTGCCAACGTAACTACGGCTGATTTGGAAAAATGCAAATCTGTGGGTATGAATGATTATATTTCAAAACCAGTTGAAGAAAAAATATTGTACAAAAAAATAGTTGATCTTGTAAAAAAATCAACAGCGTTAAAAGCAAACGAAGCCAAAGATAACTCCTCATCGATTGAAAAATTCGAGAAATTAAAATGTACAGACTTGTCTTATTTAAAACAGCGCACAAAGTCGAACAATAAATTATTAATGGAAATGATTTCGCTTTACTTAGAACAAACGCCATCCACCCTTAGCGCCATGAAACAAAGCGCTGCCGATAAAGATTGGCCTTCATTATACAAAGCAGTGCATAAATTGATTCCGTCATTTTCAATCATGGGCATTGATGCCGATTTTGAAAATATGGCAAAAAAAGTGCAGGAATATGCCAGCGAAGCGCAAAATCTGGATGAAATACCAAGTTTCATTATGCAACTTGATAAAATTTGCATACAGGCTTGTGAAGAATTAACGGAAGTTTTTAATGAAATTAAAGACACCGAAATAAAATAGCCGTCAGAAAATGCAAAAATGGATTTTAATTTCTGCTATTAAAATTGATATCTTTAGATATGTCGTACCAATAAGATCCATCTAAAAACAACTTATTATGAATCCGACACTTAAAAATATTTTAGCGATTATAGCCGGAATCCTTGCGGGAAGTGTTGTAAATATGGGGGTTATTAAGATAAGTGGTTCTATTATTCCACCGCCTGATGGCGCTGACGTCACCACAACGGAAGGCTTAAAAGCGTCCATGCATTTATTCCGGCCCATACATTTTGTGTTCCCGTTTTTGGCGCATGCGCTTGGGACATTTGCCGGCGCATTAGTAGCTGTAATCATTGCTGCAAGCCATAAAATGAAATTTGCATTGGGTATCGGCGGCTTTTTTCTCGCAGGTGGAATTGCCAATGTTTTTATGCTTCCTTCTCCTGCCTGGTTTACCGTTTGGGACTTGGCGGGCGCCTATATTCCTATGGCTTACTTCGCCGGAAGATTGGTTGTGAAAAAACCATAAATCTTAAAATCTATAAACATTTCGTTTCCAATAAGCGCATATTTGAAAAGTAAAAAATTCATATCCTCTTCGCGCTTAAATGCAAATCTGTGAATCTTGTAACATTTCTCAAAAACTATGTAACATGATTGACACTAAAGATTGTCATTTTTGTAAATCAATATTATAAAATACCCTATGAAACCATACCAAATTTTAATCTTCTTTTTTTTAATTTTTTTAAGTTGCAAACCCAATGAAAAAAAGATGGATAACAGTTCGCAACAATCTGAATTTCAACAAGACACATTACAAAAAACTAAAAACAACAAACAATCTTTGGTTTTAACGTCAGACGCCCTTCAATTGGTGAATCAAATTACGGGATCTTCCAATGAATTGCCATTTGGAACGCCGGAAAATCAACTGACTGAAATCATAAACAACACGTTAGAATCAAAAGCCGTAAATATTGTCGTGAATACCGAATGCGGGGCCGGACCTTTAAAAATGGTGGCTTGGAGCAATGGTTTAACACTGGTTTTTCAGGAAAATAACACAAAAAGTGCTGAACCAAAAACTGATTGGCTATTTCAAGGATGGTTGATTGACGGAACTAAAGAAGGTGCTCAAAAGTTAACCACCATGGCAGGTATCGGAATTGGCTCAACATTGGCCGAAATGCAAAGCGCTTATGAAATTGAAGTTAAAAAAACCAGTTTGGGTCAGGAATTTTCAACAGCCTCCGGTTTGGTTGGAATATTAGACGGCACCGGAAAAGACGCTAAAATTATCCATTTATGGGCTGGCGTAAGCTGTAATTTCAGGTAAAAATATATTTTTTAGGGATTTATATTTTTGTGAATTATTTGCTGATACCTATCATTTATTCCATATATTGAAATCTGTGAATCATGTAAGTTTTATACAAAGTTATGTAACATATTGGTTGATAAATTCTTCATTTTTGTAATCTAAATCAGTAATAAAGAAAGGCTTTTAAAACTGAATATTGATTAAACAATTTGTTGCAATTGCTTAAAATATTGTAGCTTTATCACAATAATAAAAGTACCCTAAAATCAATTGTATGAATACCCTATTCAAAGGCTTAATTGCTGGTTTCGGAGCAAAAAAATTAGGTGGCGGCTGTGTAAGCACAGTGCTTATTTTTATTGTTATTTTCGTATTGCTTGGGCAGTGCTCATAAAAATTCAAAAAAAATAATTTCAATTAATAACAATTGTGAAAATATGATTTAAAAATTTTCACTAAAAAATAAACAATTATGACAATTCAAATAAATTCTGACAATAATTTAACGGTACACAAAGAATTCAGGGCGCAATTACAAACCCAAATTTCTGAAGAATTAAGCAGATTTAGCGAACATATCACAAGATTGGAAGTGCATCTTTCTGATGAAAACGGACAAAAAGACGCGCTCAACGATAAGCGATGTTTGGTGGAAGCGCGAATTGAAGGAATGAAACCAATCGCGGTTACAAACATCGCAAACAACCATGAACAAGCCGTTGAAGGAGCCATTGATAAGTTAAAATCGACACTCGACACAAAATTTGGCCGTTTGAACAATCATTAGAATTTGTTTTTAGTACTTTTGAAAATATTTTATTTTTCTGAAACTGGTATAATTTCAGTAAAAAATAAAAACTAATTCAAAATAAACTGAAATGAGCAAATTATTTGGTGTCTCCGACAAAAAAAATTATCAGGCAAAGGAAACAAGGTACGATAACATGAATTACAGGCGCTGCGGAAAAAGCGGTTTGTTGCTTCCTGAAATTTCTTTAGGTTTGTGGCATAATTTCGGATTTACGGACGACTTTAAAAATGCCGAAAATTTATTGAAATGTGCTTTTGACAACGGTATCACTCACTTTGATTTGGCCAACAATTACGGCCCGCCATACGGTTCTGCAGAATCCACTTTTGGCGAAATTTTCAAAAAAGATTTCAAACCTTACAGAGATGAATTGATTATTTCTACCAAAGCCGGCTGGGATATGTGGCCCGGACCTTACGGAAATTTCGGCTCAAGAAAATATTTGATTTCTAGTTTAGACCAAAGTCTGCAAAGAATGGGACTAGATTATGTTGACATTTTTTACCATCACCGACCAGATCCGGAAACGCCGATGGAAGAAACTATGGGCGCACTTGATCATATTGTTAGGCAGGGAAAAGCACTTTATGTCGGGATTTCACAATACAGCGCCGAAGAGACTTTAAAAGCTACCAAAATATTGAAGGAACTTGGCACGCCTTGTTTAATTCACCAACCGAGATACAGTATGTTGGACAGATGGGTTGAGGGCGGACTTTTAGATGTTTTGGAAAATGAAGGTGTTGGCGCCATCGCATTTTCTCCCTTAAAACAGGGAATTTTAACCGATAAATATTTGGCGGGATTTCCTGAAGATTCAAGAGCGGTAAAAGATGGCCGTTATTTAAAAACCGATCAAATTGATGAAGCGCTGATTTCAAAAGTTAAGCAGTTAAATGAAATTGCTTTATCAAGAGGACAAAGTTTGGCGCAAATGGCAATTGCCTGGTTGTTAAAAGACCAACGAATCACCTCGGTTTTGGTTGGCGCCAGCAGAGCCGAACAGTTGCTGGACAGTTTAAAAGCTTTGGGTAATAAGGAATTTCATACCGAAAGTCTTGAGAAGATTGAAGCAATCCTGAAATAAAATTATTGATAATTTTGATTAAAAAAGCGACTTTCAATAAAATGGAAGTCGCTTTTTTTTACTGATTTTGAATGATGAATTGTAAATGGAATTCGCGTTAGGGGTTGACGTGGAAAACCTTTTTGCGCTATTTCAGCGAAAAAGTTTGGAACAAAAAACCCGGCCGCTTTTTCAGCGGCAACGCCCGCCAAAAGACCGACAGGCCCACCGAAAAGGCCGGCAGATCCAAATAAGCATTTTTTTTTAGCGGGTTAAGCTTCTAAAACCAACCCGTCATAAGCCAAAAACATATTTTTTGGAAGCGTTTTTTGAACATCGGCATGAAATCCCAACCGAACGCTGATGTGCGTAAAATAGGTTTTTTTTGCCTTTAATTCCTGGCTTAATTCAATTGCCTCGGCCAAACTTAAATGCGTGGGATGGGTTTCGAGACGGAGCGCATTAATGATGAGCACATCCAGATTTTGCAATTTTAATTTTTCTGCCTCTGAAATGGCTTTCAGATCGGTTAAGTAGGCAATGTTGTGAAACCTAAATCCTAAGATTTGAAGGTTGCCGTGATTAACATTTATAGGAATCACCTTTAAATTTTGAATAAAAAAAGGCTCATTTGTAATCTCATTTTGCTGAACGCTGGGTGCACCAATATATTTATCTTCCTCATTAAAAATATAATCAAAACGCCTGGCTAAATTGGTTAAAACCTCCTTCTTTGCATAAACGGGCACCGCACCAAGTTGGGCGCTGAAGGGGCGCAAATCGTCCAATCCTGCCGTATGGTCGGAGTGAATGTGCGTGAATAAAACGCCATTAATTTTTGTGACATTCGCGCGCAACATCTGCTGCCTAAAATCCGGACCGCAATCTACCACATAAGCGAAATTTCCCCATTCAACCAAAATGGAAACACGCAATCGTTTGTCGCGCTCATCATCCGACAAACAAACTGGATGTTTGCTTGCGATAACCGGAATTCCCTGAGATGTTCCCGTACCTAAAAAAGTTATTTTAATGTGCAATGTGCGTTGTTTTATATTTTATTAAACCCTCAATATTGCGTAAAATTAGGCAAACATTGTTGAATAATCGTCATAGCTTTTAACTTTATCACCTGGGCATATATAAAAAAGCAAGTCCTGAAATTTTTAAGCCCATTTTAATATTAATTGAAGTAAAACATAAATTTAGGATATTTTTAAGAAAATAATGCGCAATTATTATGATAATAATCATTATAAATTCAGAAAAAGGTAAAATTCACTAAAATTATGATTGTAATCGATTTATATAATTGAATATTTCAGTACCTTTGTCAACTATATTTAAAAGCTAAAAAAATGATGAAATTTCAATCGGCGCCAAGTTGTTTTTATAGCGTTGTTATTGTAATTTGTATTATTTTTTCGATGCTTTCAACTATTATTGAATTTAAAGGATATGAAACTGGCTTTTTGGCTGGTTTTCTTTTTTTAATGAACTTTCCATTTTTATTTCAAATGAATAAATTAACCATTCCATATAATTTTATACACAATAAAACCTTACATACATGAAAATAGGCGTTTTAAAAGAAACACAAAAAGGAGAAAAGCGGGTAGCGATTTCACCCAATATTGCCAAAATGCTCATTGCAAAAGGGTTTGAGCTTTTGGTTGAAGAAGATGCAGGAATCGCTTCATCATTTAAAAATTCAGAATATGAAGCTGCTGGCGCTTCCATTAAAAGCAGAGATGCTATTTTTAAGGAATCCAATGTGCTGATAAAAATCAATCCGTTTACGGAAGAAGATTTAAAATTGGTTCAAAAAGGCCAAATTTTGATGAGTCAATTGTACTACTTGTCAAATCCGGAATTGATTAAAGCAATTGCCGAAACAGGTGCAACAGCATTCTCTATGGATGCCATGCCACGTATTTCTAGGGCGCAGGATATGGATGTTTTAAGTTCACAAAGCAACCTGGCCGGCTATAAAGCGGTAATTGTGGGCGCCAATGAAATGACCAGAATATTTCCTTTAATGATGACTGCGGCAGGAACAATCATTCCATCAAAAGTACTGATTTACGGTATTGGCGTTGCCGGTTTGCAGGCAATTGCCACCGCAAAACGTTTGGGTGCTGTGGTGATGGCTACAGATATTAGAATGGAAACAAAGGAACAAGCGGAATCTTTGGGCGCAAAATTTATTTCGGTGGACAATACCGGAGAACAATCTGAAGGCGGTTATGCCAAAGAAGCTTCTGAAGATTATGCGCGCCGACAAAAAGAAGCCGTTAACAAATCTTTATTTGAAGCCGATTTGGTGATTACCACAGCAATGGTACCGGGACGAAAAGCACCGGTGTTGATTACTGAAGAACAGGTAAAACAAATGAAAAATGGTGCGGTGATTATTGATTTGGCTGCTGCGCAAGGCGGTAATGTCGAAATCAGTGAAATGGACAAAACCGTGGAAAAACACGGCGTAAAAATTATTGGATCAACTATGGCTCCAGTAAGCGTTTCAACAAACGCCAGTGAATTGTATGCCAAAAATATGTACAATTTCTTGATGCATTTAACTGCAGACAATCAATTTAAGTGGGAATTGGAAGAGGAAATTACCGACGGCACTTTAATTGTGCATGAAGGAAAAATTAGAAAAAACTAAAAAAAATCATATAAATCATGAATGAATTAGTAGAATTTATCAGCAATAATCTTCAATTATTATATATCCTTATTTTAGCGATATTTATTGGTGTAGAATTAATTAAAAATGTTCCGTCCGTACTTCACACACCATTAATGTCTGGAGCAAATGCCTTAAGCGGCGTTGTAATAGTGGGAGCACTTTTGGTAATGTTACAAGCCAAACCAGATGATTATTTGTCGTTGGGATTGGGATTTGTTGCCGTAGTATTGGGAATTATAAATGTGGTTGGTGGTTTTGTTGTAACCGACCGTATGTTACAAATGTTTAAAAAGAAAAAATAATGACTATCACTTTAAGTATTATCTATTTAATTACAACCATAGCTTTTGTTATCGGTTTAAAAATGTTGGGACATCCGGAAACTGCAAAAAAGGGGAATTTAATTTCTGGTATTGGTATGGGACTGGCTATTGTTGCAACCATATTTTTACACGATTTTGAAGTTCCGTCAATTAATTATATTTTAATTGGTGTCGCACTTTTAATTGGAACTATCCTTGGTTATTTAATTGCCATAAAAGTGGCAATGACAAAAATGCCTGAGTTGGTATCATTATTTAATGGTTTTGGGGGCGGTAGCGCACTTTTAATTGGATTGGTTGAATTTGGTAACTTCTCGACTGATGCCACGCAAACTTCCACCATTATTGCAGCCATTATTATTGGGAGCATCACATTTACAGGTAGTTTAGTTGCCTGGGGTAAATTGAATGGTTCTATGAAAGACATAAGACTGCCAAAATACAACCTGATCAATAATTTATTTATTTTGGCGCTTATTGCATTTGGAGCATACATTGTGATGTATGATCCAACCAGTTTAACGTTGATCTATCTTTTGCTTGCGGCATCTTTGGTTTATGGTGTTTTATTCGTAATTCCAATCGGCGGTGCAGATATGCCCGTTGTAATTTCATTATTGAACTCCTTAACAGGTATCGCAGCAGCCATTACTGGTATTTTGTATGGCAATATGGTGATGATGGTTGGTGGTATTTTAGTTGGTTCGGCCGGATTGATTTTGACTTTTATTATGTGTAAAGCCATGAACAGATCTCTTTCAAATGTTATATTTGGTGCTTTTGGCGGTGGAGACGCAGCTACAGCAGCTGTGGGAAAAGCTGGCGGAACTATCAAAAAAACCACGGCAAGTGACTCAGCTATTTTGTTGAATTATGCTAGTAAAGTGGTTATTGTGCCTGGTTATGGTTTGGCAGTGGCGCAAGCGCAGCATGTTATTCATGAACTAGAGGAACTGTTGACTAAAAAAGGCGTTGACGTATCCTATGCGATTCATCCTGTGGCCGGACGTATGCCAGGACATATGAATGTATTGTTGGCAGAAAGCAATGTGTCATACGATAAATTGATTGAAATGGATAACATAAATCCTCAATTCCCAAATACCGATGTTGTTTTGGTTGTTGGTGCAAATGACGTTGTGAATCCGGCTGCGCATAACGATCCTTCAAGTCCAATTTACGGAATGCCAATTCTGGATGTGGAAAATGCAAAACATATTATCGTTAACAAACGTAGTATGAATGCAGGTTATGCCGGAATTGAAAATGAATTGTTTTTCAACCAAAAAACTTCTATGCTTTTTGGTGATGCTAAAAGTGCTTTAACTGAATTGGTTAACGAACTTAAGAATATGTAATTTATCATTATATATGAAATCGGGTATGTATTCCATAGAATTCATACCCGATTTTTTTGTAAAAAAATTAACCTGCCTGCTCCCCGTTTTTAACTGCTGGCTTCGACGCTTGCAACAGCACAATTTCCTTGTTTTCGTTTTCAACGCCCAACACCAAACATTCGCTGATGAAATTGGCAATTTGCTTATCCTTAAAATTTACGATGGCCAATATTTGTTTATGTAGCAAATCATCTTTGGCATATAACTGCGTAATTTGGGCACTCGATTTTTTAATTCCCAAATCACCAAAATCAATCGTTAACTGATACGCAGGTTTTTTCGCTTTCGGGAAATCATTCACCGCAATGATAGTTCCTATTCTCATATCGACTTTATTAAAGTCATCAAAGGTAATTTCTGGCTTGCTCATAATTATTCGTCGGTAATGATAAATTCGGTTCTTCTGTTTAATTGATGCTCTGCTTCACTGCATTTAACGCCTTTAGCACAATTGTTCAACAATTGCGTTTCTCCGTATCCCCTGCCCGATACACGGCTTGATTCTATGCCATTTGAAATGATGTAATCAATCACTTTTTTTGCCCTGTCGTTTGTGAGTTTCATATTATATTCGGCAGAAGCCCTGCTGTCAGTATGCGATTTTATTTCAATTTTAAGATTTGGATACTTCCTCAAAACAGCAATCACCTTATTCAGTTCAATGGCAGCATCCAATCTGATTGAAGACTGATTCAAATCAAAGTTAATAGTTTTTGTTTTAATCATTTTTTGCTCACGGACTTCAACAAATTCAAGGGATGATTCCATTTCCAATTTTAAAGTGACGGCTTCATTGATTTTGTCTGAAGTTCTTATATTTGAAACAAGATTGTGATAATTATTTAGTGAAACGGTGAACCTGTATGGCAGTTCACATTCCAATTCATAAGTAAAAGCAGCATCGGCATTTAAACTTATTTTTGCCAATAATTCCTTTCCTTTGTATATATGGACAATGGCATTTGGCAGTGGCAAATTCGTTTCGCTATCCGTAACAGTTCCGCTCAACAATTGAACACATTCAATCGGCGTTAATTTCAGCGATTTTTTG
>JAVVEF010000033.1:4273-6319 GCA_032251275.1 Lutibacter sp. | reverse complement strand
AGGTTTGCATACAATCAATATTGAATTTAAATCCTAAACCTTTGTTGATGATTTGTTTCTCTACCAATTTATCATTTTGAAATAAGGAAACAGTAATTTGATCTAAAGCTAGATTTGTTTTACTGTCCGAAATGTTTCCGCTTAACAATTGGTTGCATTCAATTGGTGTTAATTTGACAGATTTATTTACTGCGGCCTTATTTTTATCATCGGTGGAAATTGTTAATTCAGCAGTTTCATAATTCTCTTTTTCTGCGACAATTTTATAGGTTTGCATACAATCAATATTGAATTTAAATCCTAAACCTTTGTTGATGATTTGCTTTTCAATCAATTTATTGTTTTGAAATAAAGAAATAACAACCTGATCTAATGGCTGTTCCGTAAGTTTATTTAAGGCTAAAACAAACATGGTCTGATCACATTCCGGCTCTTTTACCTTAAATGAATAAATATCAACACCCCCTTTTCCCCCGTCCCGATTCGATGTAAAATAACCGGAATTTGATGTGTTGTCAATTACATAAGCAAAATCGTCATACTTGCTGTTAATTGGAGAAGGTAAATTTTTTGCTTGCTGGAAATTACCATTTTTAAATTCACTTTTAAAAATATCCAATCCACCAAGTCCTTTATAACCGTTTGAAGAAAAATAAAGCATATTGTTTTGGTCAATATAAGGGAAAAATTCACTTTGTTTTGTATTAACTGTTGGACCTAAATTTTTTGGAATGCCATAATTTCCATCATTATTAATCTCCACAACATAAACATCCAATTCGCCATAACCGCCAGGCATATCCGACACAAAATATAGTTTTTTTCCGTCTTTACTTATGGCGGGACTTCGGACAGAATACTCCGTGCTGTTAAAAGGCAATTGGGTTACCTCCGAAATTTCAAAATTTTTATTAATGGATGCTTTGAACAAGTACAGCGTTTTCCATTTTGCGGAATCTTTGGATTTTAACGCGCTGTAAAAATTATTCCATGTAAAATAAATGGTTTTGAAATCGGGCATAAAGGCAATATCCGATTCAAAAAACTTGTTATTTATTTCAGAAGAAAATTTACCTGTTTGAATAATATCGCCATTTTTCGTAATCATCCCATGATACAACTCTAAAGAAAGTTGACGGTTGTTTGTCCGCCTGCCTCTATCATCTTTTTTTGAAGAAGCAAATATTACGGAATTATTGCTCGAATATGTGACACCAAATTCGGCGAATTTGGTGTTTATCGAGGTATTCAAAATTTCATATTCACCTTCTTGGGCGGATAAAAAATTAAAAAATAAAATCAATAATAGCGATAAAAACTTTTTCATAGTAAATTGGTGCTATTTCTTTTTTGATATTTTTTCAAATACCCAAGCGGGTCCAATCAATAGAAATTGCAAATCTTTAAAAAATGATGGTTTTTTCCCTTCCAGTTTATGTCCGTAAAACTGCCCAATCCAAGCGATTACAAAAATGGCCAGCGAAGTGAAAAATAACGGACTTAGCTGCGATAAAAAATAATTGCCCATCAAACATAAAATTGAAAAGGTCAACATTCGTACAAAAGTTGAAAAAGACAATCGGATGTAAAAAATAAGCAATAAAATTAAACCCGGTGCAGCCCAATTCTCCAAAAACGGATTGTTGATATTTAGATTTTCTGAAATAAACGTTGAAGGAATACTCATCAACATCCCAACAATACTAAAGAAAATTGCGGGAACACAAACAAAATGAATCGTTTGATTTGTTTTATTCTGATGACTTACGGCATACTCATCAAACCATTGATTTAATGTTTTCATAATTAGGATTGTTATTGAAAAGTTCTTTACAGTATTGCAATTTATGCCTTTTTCTCCAATTTTTTCAATTGTTGTTTTGCGCGAAAATTTCCAGAATCCAGCGACAAAGACTTTTTATAATTGTCAATCGCTTTTAGGGTATCGCCACTTTTCATATAGGCTTCCCCCAAACTGTCATATACATTGGAGCTTTTGGGATATAACGCCGTATTTATTTTGAAAATTTCGGTAGCGAGTTCAAA
>JAVVEF010000033.1:0-4173 GCA_032251275.1 Lutibacter sp. | reverse complement strand
GAGTTCAAATATTTCTCATCAATTGAACTGTCCGACGAATCTCTTTTCTTAATGGCCAAATAACCTTCAAGCGCTTTGTCAAATTCCTTGCTTTCCAAATATTCACTTGGCACTTTTTCATCCTTATTCAGTTTCATAAAATTATAGACAATCGGTGCGTTTTCCTCTTTTGGAACCAGTATTATATATTGTTTTTGGTTTGCCGGGTTGGTCAAAAACTGAATTTTCTCATTCATTTCCTTTACAAAAAAAGTAGTTTCATCAACTTTTAAAGGTTTTATTTTTTTTGCGCCTCGCCATTCCATAAACATTTCATTGTCTTCAAAATAAACCTGAATCACTTCATCTGAATTGTACAAATAACGGCCTGATACTTTTTTAATGAATTCAGGATTGTTCGCATTATTTGAGCATCCGTAAAAAATTACAAATGCTATAAACAAGAGGAAAAAGTTGAATTTCATTATGGCAATATTAATTTATGGATGGGTAATTTATACTTTTTTAAAATTATATTTCCAAAAATAGCAAAAAAAAACATTGATCTAAATCAATTCCTTTTTGAATATTTTTACAATAAACATTGAAGTTTTCGTAATAAAACTTATTAAGACTTATTATATATTAACTATAATCAAGGTTTAAGTATCAAAAGTTACAATAAATTAAATTAAATTTAGATTTAAATTAAAAATTTACATATGCCAAAATTAATTTTTCGTTTATTACTGACGTTTTTTGTATTTGTGGGCGTTTTTATCTTGATACAACGTTCTGTAACACCTGATTCTTTTGGTAAATACGGACATTATAGAGCTAACTCTTTGGATGACAACAGAATGAAACCTTTTTATTATAAAGGTGAAGCAAAATGCACTGAATGCCATCAAGACGTATTTGACCAAAAAGCTTCTGATTTACATGATGCTGTTCGTTGTGAAAGCTGTCATACTCCAAAAATACCCGGATCAATCGATTGCAAAGTGAAGCCGCCAATTGTTAAAGGCACAATTCAATTTTGTGCACAATGTCATGCTATTAATGCAGGACGTTTAGAAAAGGGTGTTCCGCAATTAGATTTTAAAGAGCACTATGAAAAGCAAAATTGTATTGAATGTCATAATCCACACGCACCATGGGAACTGAAAGAAAAATAAATAACAGAAGAAAGTTTTTTCAAACTTCTGCGGCATTGGTTGGCGGAACTTTATTGTATTCACTTATAAAACCATTTGAAGCACTAAGCCAATCAAAAGAAGAAGCTACAAAAATTGCCAAAGAAGATCTTCCATTGTGGGGAATGGGTGTTGATTTAGAAAGATGCGTTGGTTGCGGAAAATGTGCCGAAGCCTGTAAAATAGAAAATAATGTACCTAAAGAACCTTTTTATTTCAGGACCTGGGTGGAACAATACACTGTTAAGAAAGATGGAGAAGTTAAAATAGAATCTCCAAACGGAGGGATTGGCGGATTAAAACAATCGGTTCCCGATGAAGATATCTTTAAATCTTTTATGGTACCAAAATTATGTAACCATTGCACAAAAGCACCCTGTGTTCAAGCCTGTCCTGTTGGCGCTACGTTTATAAGTCCAGATGGGGTTGTTTTGGTGGATGACACCTACTGCATTGGTTGCAGTTATTGCATTCAGGCTTGCCCTTATGGAGCACGTTTCATGAATCCAGTTACAAAAGTGGCCGATAAATGCACTTTTTGCTACCACAGAATCACCAAAGGATTGCTGCCAGCCTGCGTAGAGGCTTGCCCAACCGACGCAAGAATATTTGGAGATTTAAGGAATAAAGAAAGTGATTTAGTTAAATTTTTACAAGAAAATCCAACACAAGTATTAAAACCTCATTTAAATACCCATTCAAGGGTATTTTATAACGGATTAAGTTCAGAAGTTAAATAATTATGGAAGAGCATTACAAACATCTATACGAAGCACTATCTCAGGTTGATGGTTATATTTATCCCAATGAAATAGATTTACATTGGGGATTAATGATTGTTTTATATCCTTACATCACAGGATTGGTTGCAGGCGCTTTTATCCTTGCTTCATTAGAGCGTGTTTTTAACGTGAAGGTTTTAAAACCTACTTATGGTTTGGCTTTGTTAACCGCATTGGCATTTTTATTGGTTGCCACGCTACCTTTAGTCAGCCATTTACAACACCCTTTGAGAGCCTACGAAATTTTCATGACACCCAATCCAACTTCGGCCATGGCAATTTTTGGATTCGTTTATCTATGGTATCTCATGGTGGTGCTATTGTTAGAAATTTGGTTTGATTATCGGTTGGATTTTGTGCTTTGGTCCAAAAAAAGTAAAGGGTTTAAAAAATATTTCTATAGGATTATAACGCTTGGAATCCATGATACCGATGCGAAATCGGCTAAATTGGATGATAGATTGGGTTATTTTATTACCGTGTTAGGAATACCGTCGGCATTTCTACTCCATGGATATGTGGGGTTCATTTTTGGTTCAATAAAGGCCAATCCATGGTGGTCAACTGTGTTAATGCCCGTAATATTTCTGTTCTCAGCAATGGTTTCCGGTATTGCATTGGTGATGGTAATTTATATGGTAGTGAGTTGGGTAAGAAAAGTAGAAATAGATATGCCTTGCTTGGATACCATTGCAAAGTATCTGTTTTATATATTAATTATTGATTTCGCATTGGAATCCTTAGATCAAATTCACCGAATTTATGAGGCTGAAGAATCCTTTGACATTATTAAGGTTTTGGTTAGCGGAAAGTTAAATATTACTTTATTTATAATGCAAGTGCTTCTTGGAACTGTCATTCCGCTATTAATAATTGGAATTTTTCAAGTTTATAAACCTGATGAGAAAATCAGAAAAGCCGCCTACTTTTTTGTGGGTATTATTGTACTGATCGGAATTTTCTTTATGCGTTGGAATGTGGTTATCGGCGGACAATTATTTTCAAAAAGTTTAAGCGGATTTACCTCATTTAAAGCAGTATATTCAGGTATGGAAGGTTATTTGATGGCTGCGGTTTGGCTGATACTTCCTTTGTTGATTTTAACCTTTTTATTATGGTTGATGCCTCCTTGGAAAAAGTTAACAACCCATGAATAGCGAATAATGATTAATTTAATCAAAAAAAAAATCCGCAAATGCGGATTTTTTTTCTGTCTTTATGAAACTTTCATTAATTCCACATCAAAAATTAAGGTGGCATCTGGAGGAATAACCCCGCCTGCACCTTGACTTCCATAAGCCAAATCTGAAGGAATCACAAAACGAGCTTTATCACCTACTTTTAATAATTGAATTCCCTCATCCCAGCCAGAAATAACTTGTCCTACTCCCAATTCAAAATCGATTGGTTGTTTGCGTGGATAAGAGGAATCAAAAACAGTTCCGTCCAGCAACTGCCCTTTATAATGCACAGAAACCACACTTCCTTTGGTCGCTTTTTTACCGGAACCTTCCTGTAAAATTTTATAACGCAATCCACTTGGGGTTTCGTCATAACCTGCTGCTACCTTATCCATTTGGGCGGCCATTGCTTTTTTTGCTTCTTCTTCTCTTTTTAATCTCGAATCTTCAAAAGTTCTGAAAGCTTCCACTGCATTAAATTTTTCTGCCGCTTCTCCAACTCTTACAATTTCAAGAGATTCCAGAACATCATTTTGCTTAATTGCATCTACAACTTCTTGTCCTTGAACAACTTTTCCAAAAACAGTGTGTTTATTGTCTAACCAAGGCGTTGGAACATGCGTAATAAAAAACTGGCTTCCGTTTGAAGCCGGACCAGAATTTGCCATCGATAAAATTCCTGGTTTGTTATGTTTTAAATCTGGATGAAATTCATCAGCAAAGCTGTAACCAGGCGAACCTGTTCCGGTTCCTAAAGGGCAACCGCCTTGAATCATAAAATCAGGAATTACCCTGTGAAATTTCAATCCGTTGTAATAAGGCGTTCCTTGAGGTTTTGAACTGTTTTCCAAATTTCCTTCAGCCAAAGCAACAAAGTTACCCACTGTTCCCGGTGTTTTCTCAAATTCTAAACTTACCAGTATTTCACCTTTTGAGGTGTTAAATTTTGCGTATAATCCGTTATCCATTTTCTTAATTTTTTAAACTGATGCAAAGATACATACTTTCAATGAAAATGAAAGTATTACAAATATT
>JAVVEF010000032.1:9376-25287 GCA_032251275.1 Lutibacter sp. | reverse complement strand
GGCAACCAAATATGAAAAGGCAACATCGCCGATTTGCCGACACCACCCATATAAATTAAAATCAATCCCCAGGTGAAAACCGACAATCCCATAAAGGAAGCGGAAGCGCCCCAGCCGGTAATTAATAATCCTTCTTCACTTGTTAAATCCTGAAAATCAAAAGTTCCTGTATAATAACTGATTAAAAGGATTCCTATCAAAAAACCCAAATCGGCAAAACGCGTCACAATAAATGCTTTTTTCGCGGCTGCCACTGCGGATGGTTTTGTGTAATAATAGCCAATCAATAAAAAAGAGGAAGCGCCAACCAATTCCCAAAAAATATACATCTGGAACAAGTTTGTTGCCAGCACCAATCCTAGCATGGAAAAGCTGAATAAGGCCAGGTAAGCAAAAAAGCGCGTGTAGCCGTCATCCCCGTGCATATAACCTCTGCTGTATAAATGAACCATAAAAGAAATGGTGGTCACCACAACCATCATCATTACGGAGATTGGATCGATCAATACACCTAAATCAATGTGTAATTTATCGGTAAATACCAACCAGGTTTGTTTGTAAATAAAAGTTTGATAAACCCCTTCTAATTTTCCGTCCATAAAATAATGGTAGGCGGTATAGAGCGATAAGGCAAAGGAGGTTCCTAAACCCAGCGACCCTAACCAACCCGAAATTGAAGCCGGTATTTTTTTGCTGAACAATCCTAAAATAACAAAAAGCGCTAAAGGAATCAGAGGAATTAATATGGTATAACTAAAATCCATTTTCTATAATTTAAATTTTTTGTCTATTTAATATTTCATGGTTTCTGTATCCTTCACTTCAACCGAGTAAATGAGTTTATACAAATTGATAATAATGGCAATGGCCAATGCTGTTTCTGCAGCCGCCAACGCAACAATAAAAATTGAAAACACAGCGCCCTGAAGTAAATCGGGATACAAATAAGTGTTGATCAACACAAAATTTACGGCTGAGGCGTTTAAAATTAATTCAACCGACATTAATACCGTTATTAAATTTTCTCTTGTAAAAAACCCGTAAACACCTATAAAAAATAAGATACTTGTGAGGGTTAAAATTTCGTAAATGCTAATACCTGCAATCATAATTTATTGTTTTTTAAAGTCAGAAGACCGAAGACGGAAGTCGGAAGTTTTTTCATTGTATTTTATTTTTAAATGCGACCATCATATTCATTAAATTGAAAGCGTTTTCATATTGTTGATTAAATTCTATTTCGGTAATGTATTTTCTTTTGGAAGCTTTATGCAAACAGGTCACAACCTCCGCCAAAGATCGAATCGAATAACCCATAAACTTTTTAAATTCAGGATTCGTTTGTCCAATAGCACCTTCGGAAATATTTAAAGCAATTGAATCTACAGCTCTTTTTATTTGGGAAGTTAAATTGAAAACTTCGTTCGCCGGAAAATTTTTAGACAGAACATCAATTTCTTCCCCAAAATCCATAGCTTTTTGCCATATAATTAATTTCTCAAACTTAAATCCTATTTCCATTTTTTATATTAATTATTTACTTCGGTCTTCTGTCTTCGGACTTCCGTCTTCCATCAATTTTTTTCCTTTTGCAATGACTATAGCGCCAATCATCACGGCTACCAACAGCACACTGATGACCTCAAACGGCAATATAAATCCGCCGTCTTCATAACTCAATAAAAGTCGGCCGATGTCAGCAACTTCAATGGAAGTATATGTGGAGGTTGATTCCGGAAAAGGATAGGTTGAAATTGCCCAAAGCGTAATAGCCAAACCGGCAGCACTTAGAGCGCCGGCAATGAGTTTTTTCTTTAACGCTGTTTTTTCCAGTTCAAGTTCCACATGATGAATAAGCAACACGGCAAAAATGAACAGTACAATAATACCGCCGCCATAAACCGTAAGTTGAATGGCCGCTAAAAAGTTGTAATCAACCAAGAAATAAAGTCCGGCAATGCCTATCAGCACAAACAGCAAGTAAATAACTGCTCTTAAAATTTTTCTGCTGGTCACTGAAGCAACGGCAAATAAAATAATGATCGCTGCGAGTATATAAAATATAATTGTTTCCATAATATTAATCTTCTATTCCGTCTAAAACAGATGAACCTGGTTGGTTTAAAACTTTAGTTAATGCGCTCCTGTCATATACAGAATTTTCAAAATTCGGTGCCCAAACAATGGCGTCGGTCGGACAGGCTTCAATACACAAACCACACATGGTGCACATGGATAAATGGTAAATATGCTTGTCTATTTTTTTCTTCTTTTTACCTGTTGTCGGGTCAACTGCCCTGTCCCATATAATTTCTATGGAACCATTCGGACAAGCGATTTCACAAGATTGGCAACCGGTGCAATAATGACGGTTGTCTGCATCGTGCGGCATCACAACTTCGCCTCTGAAACGGTCAAACATTTTAAGCGTTTCTCGGTTGTCTGGGTATTCTTGCGTAATAGCGCCTTTTCGTGCGTGAAGAAAATATTTTCCCGTAACAGACATTCCTGTCAGCAAGGTTTTAATTCCTTTATATATATTTGAAAAATAACTCATTTTAGTAGTATTTCATTTATTAAATTGTCCAATTCAGCCATATTACAATTGCCATCAACATTAAATTCATCAAATTTAAAGGCAATAAATATTTCCATTCGAGGGTCAATAATTGGTCGACTCTTAACCTTGGGAAAGTCCATCTGAACCACATCATCAAAAAGATAAGGCCTGCAACTTTAATGATGAACCAGATTACTTCAGGAAACCAGGTAATATTATCTGTGATTCCAAAAGGAGATAACCAGCCTCCAAAAAATAAGACCACTGCGATGGATGAAATGATAAACATGTTTATAAATTCAGCCAGAAAGAAATAGGCGAATTTCATTCCCGAGTATTCGGTATGAAAACCGGCTCCCAATTCCGATTCAGCTTCCACCAAATCAAATGGCGCTCTGTTGGTTTCAGCAGTTCCTGCAACCATAAAAATCATAAAGGCGATGATGGAAGGAATATGGCCTTGTAAAATAAGCCATCCTCCGGTTCGTTGCGCTTCTATAATTTCTGAAAGTTGTAAAGTGCCCGTTAACAATACCATTGTTAAAATGGAAAGTCCGACCGATAATTCATAACTGATGGTTTGCAAACCGCTTCTCATTGCGCCAATTAAAGCATATTTGTTATTGCTTGACCAACCGGCCAATAAAATTCCGATAACACCAATAGATGATATGGCAATCAGGAAAAAGACACCAATATTTATGTCGAATGCTTGAAATTGCTTTGAAAACGGAAAAACAGCCATTGCCATTAAGGCGGAAACTATCACAAAATAAGGCGCTAAATTGTATAAAAATTTATCGATTTTGTTGGTGCTTGTCAATTCTTTGGAAACCAATTTTAGCGCATCAGCCATCGTTTGCAAAAGTCCCCAGGGTCCAACCCTGTTTGGTCCGATACGCAATTGAAACCAGGCGGCAACTTTACGTTCGAAAAGCACTAAATACAAACCTATCACAGCAAATAAGGCCAAGTAAGCAACTGCAATTACAACCATGATGGTGTAACCTGCCGCTGTTTCGGGCATTATTGAATAAATCCAATCTGAGATTGTTTTTGTGATGTTTAACGGAATAATCATTTGTGTAAAATTCATTGGTCTTTGATTAACGGTCTATATCGGGAATAACAAAATCAAACGAAGCCATTGTAGCCACTAAATCGGCGATCATTACGTCTTTTGAAATGTGATTTAGGATAGATAAATTAGAAAATCCCGGTGAGCGGAATTTTACGCGATATGGGTTTTTGTTCCCGGTACTGTTTATATAAACGCCAAGTTCACCTCTTGCTGTTTCAACGCGTTGGTAAAATTCACCTTTCGGCAATTTTATCACCGCTTTTGTGGCTGTTTTTGTATCACCTTCGGGAATATTATCAATCAATTGCTCAATAATTGAAATAGATTCCCACAATTCTTCCATTCTTACCTGATAACGTGCAAAAGTATCACCTTCCGTAAACAAAACTTCCTTAAAATCAACACGGTCATAAGCGCTGTATGGATGGTGTTTTCTTACGTCGCTTGAAAACCCTGAACCTCTTGCAACCGGTCCTGAAACCCCAAATGAAATTGCATCTTCCTTGGTAATGATGCCAACGCCTTTGGTTCTTTTTTGAAAAATTACATTGCCGGTCAGTAAAAGATTGTATTCCGGAATCTTGGTTTTGAAATGTGTGATGAAATCTTTGGTGCGTTTTACAAAATTAGGATGAATATCGAACATCAAACCGCCCGGTATATTGTAATTCATGGTCAAACGAGCGCCGCAGGTTTCTTCAAAAATATCATTGATCATTTCGCGATCCCTGAAAGCATAAAAATAGGTGGTTAATGCACCTAAATCCATTCCCATAACGCCCCACCATAAGCAGTGAGAAGCAATACGTGTTAACTCTGCTATAATAGTTCTGATCACTTTAACCCTGTCGGAAACTTCAATTTCAAGTCCTTTTTCAACGGTTAAACAAACAGCTTCATTGTTAATGTGTGACGACAAATAATCCATCCTGTCTGTTAAATGAACGATTTGCTGGTAACTGTCGCGTTCGCACATTTTTTCGATTGAACGGTGTATGTAACCCAAATCCGGTTCCACATTTTTTATGATCTCGCCGTCAATGGTTAAAATTAATCGCAACACCCCATGAGCTGCCGGATGTTGAGGGCCCATGTTAATAAAATACTCTTCAGTTTTTATTTTATTTTGTAATTGTTGGTCGGTCATTATAAGGTTATTTAATAATCATATTTGCTTCATCAACATAATCTTTTCGCAACGGAAAACCTTCCCACTCAGGCGTTAAAAAAAGTCGTCTCAATTTTGGGTGATTGTTGAATTTTATGCCGAAAAAATCAAATATCTCCAATTCGTGGAAGTCTGCTGTTTGCCAAATGTCATGAACAGAATCCAAAGTCGGATTTTCCCTGTCGTCAACCATCACTTTTACAACAATCTCATGTTTTAATTCTGTTGAATTTAAATGGTAAATAACACCCAAAGCCGGCACCCAATCCATACCTGTTATGCAAAATGCATAATCAAATTTTAATTCGGGATGCGATTTTAACTGGCTGCAAATGCTGTGAAGCTGTTCTTTAGGAACGATGACATTTAAAAATTCAGACCCTTCAGTCGTGAATTCTAAATCTGTTCCCAGGCCTGTAATTATATGTTGTAAATCTTCGTTAGTCATGGTCTTTTATGATTTAATACAAATTATTTTCCTTCATCAAAACCATCAATAGGATTTACCTTTTTGGCCATGTTTTCAGTCTTAATCTTTTTTTGAAGCATAATCATTCCTTCCAATAAAGCTTCTGGTCTTGGCGGACAGCCAGGAACATAAACATCTACCGGAATCACATGGTCGGCACCTTTAATTACCGAATAAGAATTGTAGTAAAAAGGTCCGCCCGAAATAGCGCAGGCGCCCATGGCAATCACATACTTAGGCTCTGCCATTTGATCGTATAAACGTCTTAATACAGGTCCCATTTTATTAACAATAGTCCCTGCAATAATGATTAAATCTGCCTGTCGTGCAGAAGGTCTTGCTACTTCAAAACCAAATCTTGAATAATCGTGTTTTGCAGCACCGGTTTGCATCATTTCAATGGCGCAACAGCTTGTGCCAAAATAAAGCGACCAAAGAGAATTTGCGCGCCCCCAATTGATAACACTGTCTAAAGTGGTTACAACAATGTTTCCGCCATTTCCTCCGGGTATTATTTTTCCGGGAAAATCGGCAGGAACAACTTGTTTTAATCCCTCTTCTTCAAGCTGGCTTAAATATCGTTTTTTATCTACTCCCATTGTAAAGCTCGTTTTTTATATGCGTACAACAATCCCAATCCCAATATGAAAAGGAATATAATTATTTCTACCAATGCAACAGTGCCCACTTCTTTATAAACTACAGCCCAAGGCACTAAAAAAGCGACTTCAACATCAAATATCAAGAAAAGAATGGCAAAAAGATAGTACCCCACTTTAAATTGAATCCAGGTTGGACCGATGGTTGGCACACCGCATTCGTAAGGTTCTCCTTTTTGAGGATTATCAGATTTAGGTGAGATTAAATTTGATAAAAAATTTGCACCGGCAACCAATACAATGGCTGCAAGTAAAAATACAATGATGGCTTCTGAACCCATTTTTTACATACTTTTTAATTCGTGGACAAAATTATGGTTTTATAAAAAAAAATAGCTGACATAAATCAGCTATTTTCTATATTTTTATTACTTAACCTCGTATGTTTCTCCTGAGAAGAAAAGGTCATCTGTTTTCTTGAATTTCGAATTTGCTTTCACCTGTGCGGTTAGCTCATCTTCTCTTTCTTCCAAGGTAACATCGGCAAAACTTCTGATAATTCCTGTGGCTAAAGGATATTCCAATCTCACAAGCATTTGATGAAGTGTTTTATCTTCTTCTTTGGCATTGTGAACCAAAATATCTTCTTGCGTTACGCCGTTTTCACCAATGGTTACCACTTCCAGTTTCAATTTGTTTAGCACCAAACCTTTGTCTTTGTTTTTGCCAAAAATCATTGGTTTTCCGTGTTCAAGAAAAATTTGCATATCTTCTTTTACTTCTTTGTCGGTCACTTCGTCAAAACATCCGTCATTGAAAATCACGCAATTTTGAAGCACTTCAATCAAGGAAGTTCCTTTAAATTTGTGTGCATCAATAAAAATTTGCGTCATATCTTTCGGATTGTTACCGCCAATTCTTGCAAAGAATCGTGCATTGGCGCCCAAGGCCAATTCACCCGGAGAAAAAGGAGGTTGCGTGTTTCCGTAAGGAGATGATTTTGTTTTTTGGCCTATCAATGAAGTCGGAGAAAATTGTCCCTTGGTCAACCCATAAATTTCATTGTTAAACACCACCATATTTAAATCGATGTTTCTTCTTAGTAAATGAATGAAATGGTTTCCGCCAATGGCCATTGAATCACCGTCACCGGTCATAATCCAAACACTTAAGTTAGGGTTTGCCAATTTTACGCCTGAAGCAATTCCGGGTGCTCTTCCGTGAATGGTGTGCATTCCGTAGGTGCTCATATAATAAGGAAAACGTGATGAGCATCCGATTCCCGAAATAAATACGACGTCTTCTTTTTTTACGCCCATTTCAGGAAGTGCTTTTTGCATGGAGCGCAAAATCACGTAATCATCGCAACCAGGACACCACCTAACTTCTTGGTCACTTGTAAAGTCTTTAAATGTATATTTTTTTACAGCTGTTGTAGTTTCCATAATTATACCAATTGTTTAAAATGTTGAATTAATTCGTCGTTAGAAAATGGCAATCCTTGAATTTTGTTGTGTTGAGAAAATTCAAATTTGCTGAATCTGGTTTTTAAGATAGAAACAAACTGACCGGCATTTAATTCGCAAACAATTATTTTTTTGTATTTAGATAAAATTTCTTCCGTGTTTTTCGGCATTGGATTGATGTAATTGAAATGCGCAAATCCAACATTTTTATAACCTTCATCACTCATTTGTTTAACGGCAGAATGTAAAGAACCATAAGTTCCTCCCCATCCAATCACCAATAAATCACCCGAATCTGCAAATTCTGTTTTTAATTCAGGAATGTTATTTTCAACCAGTCTCACTTTTTCGGCTCTAATGCGTGTCATTTCCTCATGGTTATTTGGCTCATAAGAAATATTGCCTGTTACGCGGTCTTTTTCCAATCCGCCAACTCTGTGCTCCAATCCCGGTGTGCCGGGAACGGCCCAATTACGTGCCAAGGTTTTTTCGTCTCTGTAATAAGGACTCCAATTTTCTTTGACTTTCGTAACCTTGTGATTTTTGATTTCAGGCATATCAGCAAGAGATTTTATTTTCCAAGGTGCTGAACCGTTTGCAATGTATCCGTCTGTTAACAAAATTACCGGAGTCATATGTTCCAAAGCAAGCCGGGCCGCTTCGTAAGCAAAATTAAAACAATTTGCAGGTGTGCTGGCGGCAATCACAATAACCGGACTTTCGCCGTTTCTTCCGTACATCGCCTGCAATAAATCCGATTGTTCTGTTTTTGTTGGCAATCCTGTTGATGGGCCGCCACGTTGTACATTGATAACAACCAACGGCAGTTCAACCATCATCGCCAAGCCAATTGCTTCGCCTTTTAATGCCAATCCTGGTCCTGAAGTTGTTGTAATGGCCAAATCACCTGCAAATGCAGCGCCAATGGCTGAAGTAACTCCAGCTATTTCGTCTTCTGCCTGAAAAGCTTTTACGCCAAAATGTTTGTGTTTTACCAATTCATGTAAAATATCTGTTGCTGGGGTAATAGGATAAGAACCTAAAAACAGTTCTAAACCAGATTTCTCTGAAGCTGCCAGCAATCCCCATGCGGTTGCTGTGTTTCCGCCGATAATTCTGTAAGTTCCCGGTACCATTTTGGCAGGGGAAATTGTATAGGCATTTGGAATTAATTCCAACGTTTCGGCAAAATAATAACCGGCATTCAATACTTTGGTATTTGCTTCAATTAAATGCTGTTTTCCTTTAAATTTTTTGTTGAAAAAATCAACCGTATGCTCTAAAGAACGATTATACATCCAATAAACCATTCCTAAAGAAAACATATTTTTGCTTCGGGTAATCGATTTATTGTCCAATCCTTCCACTTCTTTCAGGGCTTCTTTGGTCATTGTTGTCATATCAACCTGAATAACGCGGTAATTTTCCAAACTTCCGTCTTCAAGCGGATTGGTTTTATATTCCGCTTTGTCTAAGTTTTTCTTTGTAAAGGAATCCGTATCCACAATAATCGTGTGGCCGGGCTTTACGGCATATAAATTGGTTTTTAAAGCTGCAGGGTTCATGGCAACCAACAAATCCACATTGTCTCCAGGGGTGCTAACTACAACGCTTCCTATATGCACCTGGAATCCTGAAACACCATATAAACTTCCCTGAGGAGCCCTAATTTCCGAAGGGTAATTTGGAAAAGTCGCGATATCGTTACCAAACATTGCCGAGGTATCGGTAAACTGGGTTCCTGTTAGCTGCATTCCGTCTCCTGAATCCCCAACAAACCTGACAACTACTGCTTCCAGTACCTCAGGTTGAAGAATTGTTTTAGTTGTAATCATAATTAATGCTAATTAAAAAATTTTGTTTAAATTTATTGAAAATTATCGTAAGTTTAACATAAAGTCCCAAAGGTATATTTACTTTTTTAAAAAGGAAATGACTTTTATCACATAGACTTGCAATAATTTTATATAATTTTGTTGAATATTTAATAATAAAAATTAATAATCATGGCGATTAGAATAACAGATGAATGCATTAATTGTGATGCATGTATTTCAGAATGTCCAAATAATGCAATATACGAACCAGATGGAGATTGGTCGTACTCAGAAGGAACTGCTTTAAAAGGTATGATAACTTTACCTAACGGTGAAAAAGTTGATGCCGATAAAAGAAATGAACCAATATCTGATGAGTTTTATTTTATTGTAACTGATAAATGTACAGAGTGTAAAGGTTTTCATGACGAACCGCAATGTGCTTCAGTTTGTCCGGTTGATTGTTGTATTCTAGATGAAGCTCATGTAGAAACTGAAGAACAATTAATGGGTAAAAAAGAGTGGATGCACGGAGAATAATTTCTTCAAAATTCATAAAAAAGCACCGTGAAAACGGTGCTTTTTTAGTTTGTAAATTTTTCATACACACAAACCCATGAGCTGGCGAAAGCGCTTAATCTCTCTTCCCTTTGGGAAGGGCCGTGGATGGGCCTAATCGTTCAATTTTAAAACGGCCATAAATGCTTCCTGAGGAATTTCAACATTTCCTACCTGACGCATCCGTTTTTTACCTTTCTTTTGTTTTTCCAACAGTTTTCGTTTACGGGAAATATCACCGCCATAACATTTTGCGGTCACATCTTTTCTGAGCGCTTTTACGGTTTCACGCGAAATAATTTTAGCGCCAATGGCAGCCTGAATCGGAATGTCAAATTGTTGGCGCGGTATTAACTGTCTCAGTTTTTCGCACATTTTTTTGCCGATATGATAGGCATTGTCTGTATGAATTAAGGAAGAAAGCGCATCCACAACGGTACCGTTCAATAAAATATCAAGTCTCACCAATTTTGAAGTCCGCATTCCAATTGGATGATAATCAAAAGAGGCATATCCTTTAGAAACCGTTTTTAACCGGTCGTAAAAATCGAAAACTATTTCTGCCAAAGGCATTTCAAAAGTCAACTCAACGCGTTCTGGCGTTAAATAAGTCTGATTGGTAATTTGTCCGCGTTTTTCAATGCACAAACTCATCACCTGTCCAATAAAATCGGATTTGGTGATAATACTGGCTTTTATATAAGGCTCTTCAACGCGATTTAATTTTGAAGGTTCGGGCAAATCGGTCGGATTGTTCACTAAAATAGGAACCTCCGGATTTTTATTTGTGAAAGCGTGGTACGATACGTTTGGTACAGTGGTAATTACCGTCATATCAAACTCGCGTTCCAATCTTTCCTGAATAATTTCCAAATGCAGCATTCCCAAAAATCCACATCTAAAGCCAAATCCCAAAGCTGCAGAGCTTTCAGGAACAAACACCAAAGAAGCATCGTTCAGTTGCAATTTTTCCATGGAAGATCTCAGCTCTTCATATTCATCAGTATCAACAGGATAAATTCCTGCAAATACCATTGGTTTTACATCTTCAAAACCGTCAATTCTGCTGTCGGTCGGATTTAAGGCGTCGGTAATGGTATCACCAACTTTAATTTCAACAGCGGTTTTAACACCGGTTATCAGATAACCTACATCACCTGCTTTTACGCTTTGTTTTGCTACTTGCGTTAATTTTAAGGTTCCAACTTCATCCGCATTGTATTCGTTGCCGGTTGCCATAAATTTTATGCGCTGTCCTTTTTTAATTTCTCCGTTAAAAACCCTGAAATAAGTTTCAACGCCTCGATACGAATTGTAAACCGAATCAAAAATTAATGCTTGTAATGGCGCATTCACATCACCTTTTGGGGCAGGAATTTTTTCGATAATGGCTTTTAATATATTTTCAACGCCCAAACCTGTTTTTCCGCTTGCATGAATCACGTCTTCAGGATCACAACCCAGCAAATCAACAATATCATCGGTAACTTCTTCCGGATTAGCGCTTGGCAAATCGACTTTATTTAAAATTGGAATTATTTCTAAATCGTGCTCCAAAGCCAAATACAAATTGGAAATTGTTTGTGCCTGAATACTTTGCGCGGCATCTACAATTAACAAAGCGCCTTCACAGGCAGCAATAGATCGGGAAACTTCGTAAGAAAAATCTACGTGGCCCGGCGTGTCAATTAAATTTAAGATATAATTTTCGCCTTCATACATATATTCCATCTGAATGGCGTGGCTTTTTATGGTAATGCCGCGTTCGCGCTCCAAATCCATGGTGTCCAGCAACTGAGCTTGTTCTTCACGTGCTGTTGTGGTTCCGGTAAAACTTAACAGCCTGTCGGCCAGTGTACTTTTTCCGTGGTCAATATGTGCGATGATGCAAAAATTTCTGATGTTTTTCATGCGTCGTATTCCTTTCTACTTTATAGTTGCGCAAATATAATGAAATAAGGGTTTAAAAATACGGCATATTTAAATGTTTGCCATACAACCCAGTCGGCAATAAATAAATTTTAATTTTTTGGGCGTTCCCTTGCAGGTCGCGCTTTTCGTTGCAATCTTTTTAGCGATGAAAAAATCGCTAAAAAGTATTTACACTGCAATCGCTAACGCAAATCCAACTAACAATTGAAAAATTGTCATTTTAAATTTAACCAAAAAAAACATGTTTGCTATTCCACCCAGTCGGCAATAAACAAATTGGTGTCGCGTGTTCCGTAATTATTTCTGTTGGAAGAAAAAACGATTTTTTTTCCATCGGGCGAAAACATAGGGAAAGCATCAAAAACAGTGTCCCAGGTGATTTGCTCCAATCCTGTTCCGTCAACATTGATCATAAATAAATTGAAGCTCGATTTCGTTTTATGGTTGGAAGAAAAGATCACTTTTTTTCCTGATGGGTGAAAAAACGGCGCCCAGTTGGCACTGCCCAAATTGGTGATTTTTGTTAAATTGCTGCCGTCAACATTGCAGGTGTACAATTCCATATTCGTTGGCTGCACCAATCCTACAGCCAATAAATCTTTGTATTCCTTGATTTCTTCTTCGGTTTTCGGACGTGAAGAACGGAATATTAATTTGGTGCCGTCGGGCGAAAAGAAAGCGCCGCCGTCATATCCCAATTCAAAAGTCACTTGTTTTACATCGCTTCCGTCAATATTCATGGTAAACAATTCCAAATCACCTGTTCTTGTTGAGGTGAACACAATTTTATCGCCTTTTGGCGAAACGGTTGGTTCGGCGTCATAACCAGGTTCAAAAGTGAGTTGTTTTAACTGATTTCCTTTCATGTCTGCCACAAAAATATCGAAACCTTCATAAACCGGCCAAATATATTTGTTGCCGTAATCTTCTTTTTTTGGAACGGGCGGACAAGCTTTATTGGCCAAATGAGTTGAGGAATAAACGATAGTGGAATCTCCCGGCAAAAAATAACTGCAGGTGGTTCTTCCTTCTCCTGTGCTTATCATTTGCGGAATTTGCCCTTTGCTTAAATCATCGTCAATATTTATGGTAAAAATTTGGTCGCATTCCAATCCCCAGGCTTTCGTGTTGGCCTGAAAAACGAGTTTTTTATTATCGAAACTCCAGTAAGCTTCTGCATTGTCGCCGCCAAAAGTGAGTTGTTTTATGTTTTTTAAATGTTTTTCCTGCGGATAATGTAAGGTGTTCACAATTTTTGTGGCGCCCGATTTTCCGTCGTATGCGGTTTTATTATGGGAAGATTTACAGCCTAAAAAGATTATGGAAATAAGTAGAAACGAGAGTTTTAATTTCATAATTGAATTTTTACTGATTCAAAAATACAATTTATTTTGAATTTTAATAAAAAGGATATTATTTCTTTAAAAAGGATTGTAACCAATACCCCGATTTTTTTATCCTTCTTTTTTGGGTTTCAAAATCGTTGTATACAATGCCGAATCTTGGTTTAAAACCATCTGCCCATTCAAAATTATCAACCAAAGTCCAAATAAAATAGCCTTTTAGTTTAATTCCTCTTTTAATAGCTTTAGAACAAATGACAAATGTTTTTTTTAAATATTTTATCCGATTTTTGTCTTCTACTTTTCCGTTTATCAATTCATCATCAAAACAAACGCCAGATTCTGTAATGTAAATGTGTTTTACATTTTTGTACTTGCTGAATTTTTTAAGCATTTTATACAAGCCTTTAGGATATATTTCCATTCCCATATTGTTTGTTTTTGCATTTCTTTTTTCAGCGGGAATTTCATTTGCAAACAGCAAAGGAGGGAAGAAGCTATATTGTGCCACTATTCTGAAATAATACTGAATTCCAATAAAATCAAAATCAAATTTCATGAATTCTTCATCGCCATCCTGAAAATATTTTTCTATGCGTTTTAACCCGGGAATTTCTTTTGTGGGATAGCTTAATCCTAATAAAGGTTCAATAAAAAATCTGTTTAATAAAGCATCAAGTCGTTTTGCGGCTTTGCGATGCCTGCTAAATAAATTTTTAGGAGTAACTGCAGAACAAGAAAATGAGGTTCCAATAAAGGCGTCAGGAATGTTTTTTCGAATTATTCTGCCTCCTTCAGCTTGACATAAAGTGGCATGATGGGCAGCAGGCAAAAAATTTTTGAGGCCTTTTTTTCCAGGCGCATGCATTCCCATAAAATATCCTAAGCCAATAAAACTCATAGGTTCGTTGAGCACAATCCATTTTTTTATTTTTGAGCCATATTCTTTTGTGCAAAAATCTACGTAATAAGAAAACCAGTCAATAATTTCCCTATTGGTCCAACCGCCCAAATTTTCTAAAGCTTGCGGTAAATCCCAATGGTATAATGTAACCCAGGGCTCTATATCATTTTCAAGACAACAATCAATAACAGCATGATAATAATCGATTCCTTTTTGATTTGGTTCACCAATGCCCAGCGGGAAAATTCTTGACCAGGAAATTGAAAAGCGAAAAGCACTTAAATTCAGCTCTTTTATTTTTTTGATATCATCTTCGTAATGATGATAAAAATTGGTAGCCGTATTCCCGTTTCCTTTCAGAAATTTTTTATCGTTGGTAAAAGTATCCCAAATAGAGTTTTCTTTACCGTCGGAATCCCAAGCGCCTTCAGTTTGATAGGCTGATGAAGCGATACCCCAAATAAATTTTTTTGGAAAATCCTTACTGTTTATTTTACCTGAATACATTGTCGCTGAATAAATCAATAAAATTATGCATTGTGGCGTTCCTGAAAAAGTTTTCTTTGCTAAGAAAACATTAAGTTTTGGAGTGAATAACGCACGTTTCATAAAAAATCACAATAAATGAACCCGCGTTAGGGACAGCAGTGAAAATCCTTTTTTGATTCGCTTTTTCGGCGAATGGAAAAAGATTGCAGCAAATGGCTCGCCCGCCTTTTCGGCGGGAACGCCCAAATTTTTTTAGAAATAGATTGCTGTTGTTTTAGAGTTTAGGTGATTCTTAAAAAATCATCAATTTGTTCTGGTGTTACCACTAAAGTTTTTGAAATAGGGTAATTATTGATAAAGGTTTTTGGAAAAATTTTTGCTGATTTTTTAGGATTCCATTTGAATTCATAAGCGGAAAACGACCCGTCAATTTCTTCAATCCAATCAATTTCTTGTTGTTGATAGGTTCTCCAAAAATAAAATCGCCCATGCCATTGATGATAGCTAAGCACTTTTAATCTTTCGGAAATCATAAAGTTTTCCCATAAGGCACCTGTATCTTGTCGAAATTCCAGGGATTTGAAATTCCCTGCAATGGCGTTTCTGATGCCATTGTCATAAAAATAAATTTTACGCGAGGTATTTATTTCATTGCGAACGTTTCTGCTTAAGGGGTTTAATCGAAAAACCACAAATGCTTTTTCCAGTAAGGAAATATACAGTTCTATGGTTGCTCTGTCAGCGCTAACAGTTTGCGAAAGTTCATTATAATTAACTTCCGAACCCAATTGCAAAGCCAGCGCCAATAATAATTTATCCAGTATTTCTGGCTTGCGGATTCCTTGGTATTGCAATAAATCCTGATATAGATAGCTTCCTGAAATTTGCTTTAAAGTGCCTTCTGCATTCTCATAATTTGTAATTACCTCTGGATACATGCCGTAAATCATATATCTTGACAGATTTTTAGCGTTAGTTACATAGCCAAAATGATGTTGAAGCTCGCCGTAAGTAAAGGGAAATAAATTGAATTCCCATTTTCTGCCGGTCAAGGGTTCGTTAAGTTCATTGGAAATTTCTAAGGCGGAAGAACCGCTGACAACCAATCTGACTTCTATAATTTGATCGTGTATAATTTTGAGAATAATTCCGATATTTTTAATGCGTTGCGCTTCATCAAAAAAAACAGTTTTGTGATTCCCAATAATGTTTCTCAATTTGTTTTCGCCGGCATTCTCAAGCAATATTCTGTCTTCAGGGTCATCACCATTTATAAAAAGGTAATTTCCTTCAGCTTCACAAAGTGATTTCAACAATGTTGTTTTTCCAACTTGCCTTGGGCCAATTACAATTAATACTTTGCCTGAATTCCATTGAGCAAGCAAATTATCTCTTAATTTCCGATCTATTTGAAGCATATTAGACGATTTATATTATTCATAGTTCATACAAATATATAAAAATTTCGATTATAATCTATTATTTATATATAATTAAAAGAACATAATCTATTATTTATATATAA
>JAVVEF010000032.1:0-9276 GCA_032251275.1 Lutibacter sp. | reverse complement strand
ATAATCTATTATTTATATATAAAAATGAGATTAGGAATTTAATATTTAAAATAAACAGGATGCTTTTAGTTCCTTCAAGATGTTTTATTTCAATTTTCAAACGGATATTTATTTTGGATTATTCACCTAAAAGTGTGGTCTGAATTGGATTCAACCATAATAATTTTATTCTTATTTAAAATTGCTTAATTTTGCGCACTTAAATTTTTGATTTGATAAAGATAGGAGACATAAAATTGTGCAATTTTCCGCTGTTGTTGGCGCCGATGGAAGATGTGAGCGACCCGCCATTCAGGGCTTTGTGCAAAGAACAAGGCGCTGATGTGGTTTATACAGAGTTTATTTCTTCGGAAGGTTTGATTCGCGATGCTGCAAAAAGCAGAAAAAAACTGGATATTTACGAAAAAGAACGTCCGGTTGGCATTCAAATATTTGGCGCAAATTTAGAATCTATGCTAAGAACGGTGGAGATTGTTGAACAATCGAATCCGGATATTATCGACATAAATTTTGGCTGTCCGGTAAAAAAAGTTGTTTGTAAAGGTGCCGGAGCCGGCATTTTAAAAGATATCGATTTAATGGTGCGCTTAACCGAAGCCATGGCAAAACACACCAATCTTCCCATTACCGTTAAAACCCGTTTGGGCTGGGACGAAAATTCCATAAAAATTGTTGAAGTGGCCGAGCGTTTGCAGGATGTTGGCTGTAAAGCAATTTCAATTCATGGCCGCACCCGCGCCCAAATGTATAAAGGTGAAGCTGACTGGAGCCATATTGCCGCAGTGAAAAACAATCCGAGAATGCACATTCCCATTTTTGGAAACGGTGATGTAAATTCACCCGAACGCGCTATGGAAATGCGCGATAAATTTGGACTGGACGGCGCTATGATTGGCCGTGCAAGCATCGGAAATCCTTGGTTTTTTAAACAAGTGAAACATTTTTTTGAAACCGGCGAACATTTGCCTGAAATTACTGTGGCCGATCGTGTGGAAATGGCAAAAAGACACCTGCAAATGGAAATTGAGTGGAAAGGTGTTGAAATTGTTGGCGTTATGGAAACCCGCCGCCATTACACCAATTATTTTAAAGGCATCCCCGATTTTAAAGAATACCGTTTAAAAATGGTAAAGTCAGATTCTGCACAAGATGTTTACGATGTTTTTGAGGAAGTGCTGCAAAAATTTGCCTGATTATTCATTATGGTAGGGATAGGTCGCGACCTGTCCGTTCCAAAAATAAAAATTTTGGATTATGAATTTTGGATTTTAAATAAAACAGTTCTGTACTTAAAAAGTACAAACAAATAAACAGTTACACGCTTAAACGATTACACAAATAAACAACCCAACAAGTTTACTCAACTATTTTTTTAGAAATTCTGCTGCTGGCAATTTTCGACGCCAGCAATCCCAAAATTAGAATTGTCACAAGTACAGTCAATACATTTAAATAGGTAAACTCAACCGGATAGGCCAAATGTTGCGTAATCATAAATAAGCTATATTTTTTCTGAAGCAACACCAACACAATTCCTGCCGACAATCCAACCGTAAGTCCGAAAAGCGTCAGTAAAAAACCCTGAAAAATAAAAATACGTTTAATTTCTTTAATGGTCGCGCCCAAACTGTACAAGGTTTTAAGATTGTCTCTTTTGTCCAAAATCATCATAATAATGGCGCCAATCACGTTGAACAACGCGATAATTAAAATCAGCGTAAATATTAAGTAGGAAGCCAAATTTTCTGTATTCAGCATTTTATAAAATACTGCATTTAACTGCTCTCGGGTTTCCACTTTAAAGTCGGGTTCCAAATTATTTTTGAGTTGTGTTATAATTCCCATCCGTTCTTTGCTATTTTTAACTTTTAATTCAATGCCAGAAATTTGGGCCGGATCGTAATTCAACAGTTCCTGGGCCAATTCCAAAGAAATAAAAACATATTTTTTATCTATTTCATCGGTCAGGGCAAAAACGCCGATGGGTGTGGTGTTAACTTTGGTAAAAGCGTTGGCGGGATCGGTGATATAGCCGCTTCCCGGTTTTGGGACATATATTTTTAAAGGTTCCAAAAAATCATAAACGCCAATCGACAAGAGATTTGAAATTCCGTTGCCTACAACTGCACCGGACGGAATTTCTTTATTCAGCCAGGTGCCGGAATAAACCGTGGTATCCATGCGGTTCACTTTTGCATAATTTAAATCGACACCTTTAATATAGGCAATATGGGTTTTTTCGTTGAAATCGAAAAAAGCGCGTTCTTCTATCACTTTTGAATAAGAAGCGATACCTTTTTGATTGTTGATAAGCGATTCAATCTTGGTGTTGAAATCGAACGATTTTCCTTTTACGGCGGTAATTTTAATATCTGGATCGGAAGTGTTTAAAAAACCAATGCTGAAAGTCCGCAAGCCGGAAAAGCCCGAAAGCACAATAAACAAAGCCAAAGTGCCAATAATCACGCCAACAGCGGCAATAAAAGTGATGATATTGATGGTGTTGTTGCTACTTTTTGAAAATAAATACCGCTTAGCTATGTACAGGGAAAAATTCAAATTATCGCTTTTTGCGTTGGTCTAAAATGTCAGGATTTGTAATCGGATTTTCCTGTTTGCCTTTTAAGGCATTGTCAATATCTTCAATATAATCCAAACTGTCATCCATATAAAAAAAGAGTTCGGGCATTCTTCTTAGTTGTTCTTTGGTTCGTTTTGCCATTTCATAACGAATAGTGGCCGTATTTTCGTGCAAACCTTTAAGAATCAAGTCTCTTTTATCCTGTGGAAAAACGCTTACATATACTTTTGCGTTCGATAAATCAGAAGTCACAAGCACCTTAGTCACAGATATAATAATCCCTTTCATCCCATCCTGCGCGGCGTGTTGCAAAACATCGGCAAGATCTTTTTGTAAAACACCCGCAATTTTTTTTTGTCTGTTTGTTTCCATACTGCAAAAATAAGCTATAAATATACATAAATTTCGTTTTTGTATTTGATTGTTTTGGAAACATTGGCTTCACGTAAACAAGTACCACAATTTATAGCAAATTATTTTGGGTCTGCCCGCCTTTTCGGAGGGCGTTACCCGCCAGCTGGCGGGTCGGGCTATTCATTCCAACCTTTTTGCGCTGAAAAAGCGCAAAAAGGTTTTCCATTGCTATCCCTAACGCACATCAATTTTAGATTTACGTTTTTTGATTTACGATTTTAGAATTACAATTTGTTGATTTATTATTTTATGCGTTTTTATTTCGTTAACTTTGAAATATAATTTTGAATGATGAATTTTAAATTCTGAATTGAAAAACAGGAAATATGATTTCTTAATATGCTGGTACGGACAGCTCGCGAGCTGTCCCTACAAAATTAAAAAACCCATGAATAAAATTGAACACATCGGCATCGCCGTAAAAGATTTGGAAAAATCGAATGAAATATTTGCGGCGCTTTTTGGAAAACCGCATTACAAGATGGAAGAAGTGGAAAGCGAAGGCGTAAAAACTTCTTTTTTTCAATTGGGCTCAAACAAAATTGAGTTGTTGGAAGGCACGAATGATAACAGCCCAATTTCAAAATTTATTGAAAAAAAAGGCGAAGGTGTGCATCACATTGCTTTTGCCGTTGACGATATTTTAAGCGAAGTGACGCGATTAAAAGAAGCCGGATTTATAGTTTTAAACGAAACTCCAAAAAAAGGTGCCGACAATAAATTGGTGGTTTTTTTGCACCCAAAATCTACCAATGGTGTTTTAATTGAGCTGTGCCAGGAAATAGGGTAGTGGTTATTTTTTAGATTTTCTATTTTTGGAAATAGTCAATTGCATCTTTGATTGCAAAATCAACAGGTTGATATTTTATGTTTAACGCGGTAATTGATTTATCATTTGAATAAAAATTTTTAACGCAAAGAATTTTCATATTTACGGAACTGATACTTGTTTTTATGTGTAGCAGTCTTAAAAAATCCCCAAAATATCCCAATGTAATTAAGAGTTGTTTGGGGATTTTTATCATTATGGGGTTTTGATTTGTTAGATGATTGAGTTTGTTAAAAAATTCGGCATAGGTAAGATTTTCATTTGCGATGAGGTATTTTTCTCCATTTTTTCCTTTTTCCAAACTGTTGATTATTCCTGTGGAAGCATCTTTTACGTGGACGAAATTTTTTCCGCCGGAAGGATAAAAAATAATTTTCTTTTTCCAGGCCATAAAAATGATTTTTCCCGAACTGGGTTTTGAATCATATGCGCCAAGCATAAAACTCGGATTGATAATGACAACTTCTATTTTATCGGTATTTTGCAATAAATAATTTTCGGCTTCCAACTTGCTTTTTGTGTACAGGGAATTGTTAAATGGAAACCTGATTTTCTGTTGTTCGGTGCCTAAATTGTTTATCGAACCATAACCCAAAGTACTGGAAGTGCTGATGTAAATAAATTTTTTCACTTGGCATTCAATGGCAGTGTTTAATAGTTTAATAGTTGCATTGCAATTGGTTTTGCAATAATCAGCATAGTTGATTAAATTTTGATTTGTTTCTGCTGCCGCATGAATTACAATATCAATTCCATTCAAATGAGGTGTTAAATTATCGAATAAATCTCCTTGAATTAATGCCAGATTTTTATGATTGAGACCTTTAAATTTTAATTTATCTCGAATTAATCCCTTAACCAGAAAACCATTTTTCAATAAATCATTTGAAAGGTTAGTGGCGAGCAAACCATTAAGACCCGTTAAAAATATTTTTTTCATGGTGCAATTTTTAATTGGTTTTTGGCAGTATTAAAGTTATTCATTTTTTAACCAAAAAAATCTACCAATGGCGTTTTAATTATTTTTGCCAGGAAATAGGGTAGTGGTTTTTATTCTTTATTTTGATGAGTTCATTCTGCTTGGCCTCAATTATTTTTGTGGAACCATCATTTCAGCCAATTTTTTCTTTGCGGAATTTATGGTTGCCGTATGCTGGTCTATGTTTTTCCAGGGATCCGTTTTTTGCGCCAGTCTTTTAAAAATATTTTTGATATTGTAATATTGAGATGAATTTAGGGAACTGAGTTCATCCCAATCGATTGGTGTTGCAACCGGAGCGCCTTCTATGGGCCTGACGCTATATGGCGCAACTCCCGTCTGGCCAAAAGAATTTCTTGTGGTATCAATAAAAACTTTATTGCCGCGTTTGTTTTTTCTTATGGCTGTTGTAATTTCTTCATCATCATCGTTCTGCTCCAGATATTCTGCTGCCGATTGCGTAAATTCCCTTATTTCATCAAACTTGGTATTTCGTTGAAGTGGAGTCACCACATGCAACCCTTTAGAACCGGTTGTCATTAAAAAAACGGGCAGACCAAGTTTGTCGACCAGCAAATCTTTTAATTTTTTCGCAACCGATTTCACTTTTGAAAAATCGTTGTCAGAAGGATCCAGGTCAAAAATCATTCTGTCGGGATATTCAAGTTTATCTTTTCTGCTCAACCAAATATGAGGCGTAATACAGGCTTGGCTGGCAAGATAAACAAGTGTTGCTTTATCATTGCAAATCACATAATTGGTGCTTCCGGCATCTTTTTTTTCAATTTCTTTAAGCTCAATCCACTCCGGAAAATAATCGGGCGCATCTTTTTGGTAAAATTGTTTGCCTTGTATGCCGTCGGGAAATCGGATCATCGTGATTGGACGGTCTTGCAGATAAGGAAACATTGTCTCGAAAATTTTATCATAATAATCCATAAGATCCTCTTTGGTATATTTCTTACCCGGAAAGAAAACCTTATCCCTGTTGCTTACTTCAAATGTATATTCCCCGACTTTCATTTTTATTGTAAAAAATTTATTTTTCCTGAATCACTTCTTCCAGCTGCTGCTTTCTTTCAAGTTTTTCTTTTTGGGCTGTTTTTAAACGTAAATCAGTCATTTTTTTCTGATTCTTTTTCAATTTCCTTCATGGTTCGTTTTGTGAGCACCGATTTATTTTCTGTGCTGGTGGGCTTTCGTCTTGCATCAGCTTCCTCATCATCCACCTTTTTGAAAATCCACTTTTCATCTTTTCCTTTTTGTGTTCTTATCAGTATATAGGCACCTTTCAATTTTTTCCCGTTTAAGGCAAAAGTGGTGTGTCCTTTTTCAATTTGGTCTTCCATGGGAATAAAGTTGCCGTCATCATCTTTCTTAACATTTTCGTATGTTCCGGCATCCCAAACCATTACGGTTCCTCCGCCATACTGATCTTCGGGGATGGTGCCTTCAAAGTCGGCATATTCAAGAGGATGGTCTTCTGTTGCAATGGCCAGTCTTTTTACGCTGGGATCGGTGGAAGGACCTTTTGGAATGGCCCAACTTTTTAGCACGCCATTAACCGAAAGCCTAAAATCATAATGCAGGTGGCTTGCGTCGTGCTTTTGGATCACAAATATTTGCGTGTCTTTGTCTTTTGTTTTTTTGCTTTCGCCGAAGGGTTCCGCAGTAATGTCAAAAGCTCTTTTTTTATGATATTCTTTTAATAAATCTTTGGTTTCCATCACAGAAAATAGTTTTTGTTATTTAAAAATTGCAGCTTGTTATTTATTTTTTTTGCTGATGATCTTCACAGTAATAAGCTGTTCTTCCTGAATATTTTTCATATTTTATGGTACCTCCGCAAATAGGACATTTGGCGCCGGCTTCTCTGTGCGTGAGCAGAAATTTTTCAGGAAATTTATCGGCTTCAACATTGGCTTCAATGGCTTTTTTAAACACCCATTTCATTTTTTCGTAAATTTCTTTCAGTTCCTTTTCAGAAAGAGAGTCAACTGTTGAAAAAGGATAAATTTTTGCCTGAAAGAGAATTTCGTCAGAATACACATTTCCTATTCCGGCAATTATTTTTTGGTTCATTAACGTGATTTTGATGCTGCCGCGCCTGCCTTCTAATATTTTCTTAAAAGTGTCCCAATCCAGATTATCGGAATATGCATCGGGACCAAGTTCATGTTTCTTGATAAATTCCTGCTGATTGTCAATCAGACTTATCATTCCGAATTTTCGGGTGCACACGTAAGCCAGTTTATCATCATTGCTTAAATTGAAAATTAGTTTTGCATATTCAGGGGCGTTTTCATCGTTCTTATAGTTTTTTAAATGACCCGTCATCCCAAAATGCATCACCAAAATTTCATCGCGCACCAATTCAACGAATAAATATTTCCCGTATCTTGAAGTTGATTTAAACGTTTCGTTTTTCAGCCGCATCTGAAAAGAACGTGAGCTGATATTTTCCAGAATGGCATCATCGATTACATCAACTTTCTCAACTTTTTTATGTAAGGCGGTATCATTAAAATAACGTTTAAATACCTCAACATCGGGCAGCTCCGGCATAGGTTTTTGTTTTTTTTTATCTTAAACAAACCTTTGTTAAAAGCCATTATTTTACGATGGACTTATGGTTAAAAAAGGAAAAATTCAGTGATGACTTGACTTTTTCTGATTATTTAAAAAGTGACCCTATTTTTGAGAAACCTTCTTCAAAAGAATCTGCTGCATTTGAAAAAGTTTTTTTAACGTCTCCCCATTTATCCTCTGTGGCATTTTCAAGCTTTTTATATTTTGCTTGTAAATCGGCTTTTTTGGATTTTAAGTCGGTCATGAGCTCTTTATATTCGGCTTTTGCTTTCTCTTTAACATTGTCTTTTTTTGCATCTAATTTATCAATTTTGGCAAAAATGTCATCAATGCTTTCTTTGGCCTTTTTTTTAAAAGTTTCCCTGTCTGTTATTTTTGAAGTTTTAGTTTCCATTTTTTTAAATTTAGAATTATTTATTATTTATTAAAGTTGAATTTTAATTTACCGTTCATTTATGATGGCTGCACAACAGGTCTTCCATAATAATCATACAGTTGTTTTTCGTAAGCTTCGTTTATGGGCTCTGAATAGTCGAATTCCGGCGCCTCTTTAATGGTCTCAATATTTATATTGAGATTTACTTTTTGTGCCACATAGCTAATGCTTTCCATATGATTGATGCTTATCAATACTTTTTTGCTCCAAGGAAGCCAGTTTCTCGTATCCACTACGGCATATACAATTTGCCAATCGGAATCTTCAATAATCAAGTCCTCAATGTGTCCCATTTCTCCGTTTAAAGCCTGAATGTGATATCCTTTAACCTCTTTAAAACTTCTGATGAAAGTATCCAGATCTTTTTCATCAACTATTTTATTGGGTGCAGTTATTGGTCTCGGCGGAAAATTATAGACAGGAAGCCCAGATGGCGGAATGTATAAATTTGACCAATAATCGATTATTTTAAAATGCTTATTTAATTCTTTTTCATATTTTCTGGATACCGTTACATCATCATCCACTAAAGGAGATTTTTCAATTTCTTCTTTAGAAAGTTCCACCGGAAAAGTGCCTGTAATCCAATCAGGTTGTTTTAGGAATCCTTTTGGGATATGCACTTTTCTTCCGGGAAGGAAAGTGCCTAAATCGGCTTTTAAGTATCTTATAATCCAATTTTTTTCATCAAACAAGAAGTCTTTTACCGTTCCGTTTTCACCGTTTTCAGCTTCAATTCTGTAGCCTATCAATTCTTTTAAACTTCGTTTCATAATAATTTGTTTTTATAATTTTAATAAATAAAATTTTAAATTCTGATAATAAAAATAACCATCAAACACCTATTTTTAAATGATTTTCATCAATCTGGTTTTATGATTGATATCAATAACAGAAAAACCCGAGAGGGTTGAAACGTTAATAAATTGGCGGTAATTTAAAATCATAAAGCCATCAAAAGAAGTCTTAAAAGCAGAAATGGAGAAACGGATTTAACAAGAGCCTGAAAATTTTATTCTAAGGAATTTTTCAAGCGTGGGAGATTATTTTATGCTGATTGTTATCATTTCCAATGAATTTATTTCACAATAAATTTGTTTATTAACCTTATGTATATGCCTTTTACGATAGATGAATTTTTAAATGTATTTGAACAATATAATTTGTCGGTTTGGCCAATGCAGGTTTTTCTTAATCTTTTGGCGATTGTTGCGTTCTGGTATTTAGTGTTTGGCAGAAGAAATAAGTCCTATATAATCAATTCAGTATTGGTTTTTCTTTGGTTGTGGATGGGCTTGGTTTATCATTTGCTGTTTTTTTTGAAAATTAATAAAGCCGCTTTCATTTTTGGCTCTTTATTTATTGTCCAAAGTTTCCTGTTTGCCTTATTTGGATGGTTCTACCATTATTTGTGTGGATAAAGATCAAGACCTCCATGAAAAAAGAGT
>JAVVEF010000031.1:12423-25563 GCA_032251275.1 Lutibacter sp. | reverse complement strand
TATTAACTGAATACGCAAAACTTATTTTTAACTGTAATGAGTTACCAAAAGACGTGGAACATACAGACGCTTATTTCAGACGGTTTTTAATTATTGGTTTTGATGTAACAATACCAGAAGACCAACAGGACAAACAACTGGCAAACAAAATAATTAATAGTGAATTATCGGGCGTTTTCAATTGGATTTTAAAAGGACTTGACAGGGTACTGGAGCAAAAGAATTTCAGCAAATGTGAAGCCATAGACAACGCCCGCACCGATTATGAAAAGCAAAGCGATAGTGTACAATTATTTATTAATGAGTTTGATTATCAAAAGTCGGCAAATAATTATACTTTGATTTCTGAATTGTACCCACAGTATAAAAATTTCTGTATTGAAGACGGTTACAGACCCGTAGGCAAAACAAAATTTATACAGCGATTGAACCATTATAAAATCTTTGTTAATCGCATTAACGTTGGCAATATAGCTTATATCACTACTGATTTAAAAGCGTTTTAAATGGAAACTTTTAAATATACGTTAGACAATAGCAGTAAGAAGTTTGTTTGTCCGAATTGCAATAAAAAAACATTGGTTTTGTATGTAGATACCGAAACAGGCAACTATTTAACTGATGACTTTGGAAAGTGCGACCGCTTGACAAATTGCAATTATCACAAAGCACCGCCAAAGGGCAAAAAAGCCTATTTAATAAATGTTTTATCATTTAAGGACATAACAGACAAAGCCATTAAGATAACCGATATAAACGGCATTATTTCAATTGTGCCAAAATCACAAATACTGGAGCAGTCAACAAATAGCGTTTGGATTTCTGAATGGTATTTAAAAACCTCTACAATTAATTATTTGACAAATGAAAATAAGTATTTCAATAGTGATGAGGTTAATTTTATAAATGTTATTTCGACCAAAGACCCACCGCCACCAATTGCGCCCAGTTTTCACACGTTGGAACAACTGGAGCAAATGTTTATTGTTAACCCTCAATCCGATAATTTAAGGGAGTATTTAAAAACAAAGTTTACAAAAGATGAGGTTTTTAAAGCAACAAATAATTATTTCATAACAGGCACAAATCAATTTTGGAATGGAGCAACCGTATTTTGGCAAATAGATGACAAAGAACAAATGCACGCTGGCAAAATTATGCTTTATGACAAGGTTACAGGCAAGCGAATAAAAGAGTCATACAATCACATTAACTGGATGCACAAAGCCATTAAAGACCCTGATTTTAATCTTTGTCAATGCTTATTTGGATTGCACCAAACTATTGAAGATTATCAAAAAACGATTGCCATTGTTGAAAGCGAAAAAACCGCAATTGTAATGAGTATTTTTATGCCTGATTTCATTTGGATTGCCACAGGGAGCAAACAAAATTTGAAGTTTGATTTATTGAAGCCAATCAAAAAAAGAAATATTGTTTTGTTTCCTGACAAAGGCGAATATGTAAGCTGGTTAAACACCGCCAACGATTTAAACAAATTAGGTTTTAAAATTGCCGTTAGTGAATTAATAGAACAAACCGATTTTGACAATGGTTTTGATTTGGCAGACTATTATTTTAATCTTAAAACAAAAGAGGGCAACCAATAACGGCAACCCTCCTTTTTTGTTCAAACAGTCACACCACAGGCAAGCGGTAAACCTCAACAAATATAAACTATAATTATTAACTATTGATAATATTTATTATATTTGTTTTATCTATAATAGATATATTTAGACAATGGCAAAAGGAATTAAAACAGGCGGGCGTGCAAAGGGAACACCTAACCGTACCACAGCAGAAACAAAAAAGATGCTTCAAAGTATCATAGGCAAAGAAATTGAAAGTTTAAGTTTCTTACTGGATAAGTTAGAACCGAATGAGCGTATAAATGCCATTTCTAAATTATTGCCTTACATTATGCCAAAGCAAAGTGAAATTAATATCGAACCTATGAAAATTCAACCGCTCGAATTTAGAATTATAGAATAAAAACCAATGGTTTAAAATTAAAATATCAATATAATGGCAAAAGGAATTAAAACAGGCGGGCGAACCAAAGGAGCGGTAAACAAAACCACAGCAGAAATAAGGGAGCGTTTTAATTTATTGTTAGATAATAATTTTAATAAGCTTCAAAGCGATATTGACCAATTAGAACCAAAGGAACGTGTTAAGACTATTTTAGAATTGGCAAAATTTGTATTGCCAACGCTCAAAGCAATGGAACTGACAGCCACAAATGACAGCCAACAGATAACACAAATTATGTTAGTTGATGCAACGCTTCAAAACGATTAAATTTTTAATTAGTGCAAAAAGTGTAAAATGTGAAGCAAAAACAAAACATTTATTTTTTACTCAAAAAAAATACCTGCAATCAAATTAATTTTTATACATTTATCAAATAGAGTTTTCATAGCCTCTATTTCTTTTTCATAGCAATTTTTTAACCGTCTTAAATAACCAAAATAAGACGGTTTTTTTATTGGCAATACAAAAATCGTACAAATTAGAAAAAAGAAAAACCGTAACATATTGATTTACAATAGTATTACGGTTTTTTAAAGTGGTGCCTCCAGGAATCGAACCAGGGACACAAGGATTTTCAGTCCTTTGCTCTACCAACTGAGCTAAGGCACCATCGCTTTAGCGGTTGCAAATATAAATTTATTTTTTAGACATATCAAAACAATTTAAAAAAATCTGTTGTATTTTTGGACTCTTTAAGAAATAAGAATGAACTTAATTATAGATGTAGGCAATACAAGAATTAAAACTGCTGTTTTTAAGGATGGCAAAATGATTCATAATGAAAGCCTTACCGCCAATTCATTTGTTTTCGAGGCAATAAATATTGTTAAAAAATACAACTGCACAAACGCAATTATTTCTTCAGTAAGCTTCATAAATAAATCTCAAATAGCTGAATTGCGTGCCGAAATTAACTTAATCGAGCTGGATTTTAACACAAAAGTACCGTTTGTGAACAAGTATGCAACGCCAAAAACCTTAGGTGTTGACAGAATTGCGTTGGTTTCTTCGGCAATCGTATCAAACCCAAACAAAAATGTTCTAATAATTGATGCGGGAACCTGTATTACTTATGATTTTGTGAATCAGGAAGGCAATTATTACGGTGGCGCAATTTCACCCGGACTGCAAATGCGCTATAAGGCATTAAATGTTTTTACTGAAAAATTGCCGTTGCTTGAACCTTCAGAAATAGTTGAACTGGTTGGAAACTCAACCGAAAAAAGCATTCATTCTGGTGTAATAAACGGCATTATCAATGAAATTGATGGAATTATCAATCAGTATAGAAAAAAAAATACAGATTTAACAGTTGTTTTAACAGGTGGAGACGTAAATTTCTTGTCAAATAAATTAAAAAATGGCATATTTGCCAATCCTAATTTTTTGTTGGAAGGATTGAACACAATTTTGACTTATAATATCTCATAATATAAAGTAAATGATAAAAAAAATAATAGTAGTAATAACACTATTTGTATCTATTATCGGTTTTTCACAAAAAAACAATACATCAGCTTATTCTTTTTTCGGAATTGGTGATAAAAATAATGAAAGCACCGTTGAACAGTTAAGCATGGGTGGCGTTGGGGTCTCTTTAAGTGAAAGTTATCGTTTAAATTTTTTAAATCCTGCTGCCAATTCATCTTTGCAATTCACAACTTACGCAATGGCTTTGGAAAACCTGAACAGTACTGTAAAAGACAGCAACGATAAACAAAAAGCTTCCGCCACATACCTTTCTTATTTGGCCATGGGGTTTCCTTTAGGTGAAAAGGGAGGGGTGACTTTTGGACTGTTGCCAAATTCTTCCGTAGGATATTCCTTGGTTTCAAACAAATTGGACGCTGAAAATAATCTTACAGAAGTTACCCAGTATATAGGTAATGGCGGAACAAATAAAGTATTTTTAAGTGTTGGATACAAGCCTTTTAAAAATTTCAGTATTGGTTTACAGGGAAATTATATTTTTGGCAAAATTGAAAACAGCATCTTAAATCAAGTGAAAGATGCTTCTTTAGCCACAAAACACCAAACAACTTCTAACATTAAAGGATTTGCTTTAAACGGTGGATTTCAATATAAGAGAAAAGTGAATGATAAGATGGATTTCCTTTTGGGAGGAAATTTTGAATTTAACAATGAAATTGAAGCTACAGGTAATGAGTATTTATATTCAGTATCGTTAGGTTCATTTGAATCTCCCCGTGATACCATTTTAAGCAGAGAAAGTACAGGAACCCTAAAATCTCCTTTAAAATCTACTTTAGGACTTGGCTTGGGTAAAGATAACAAATGGTTTGCTGGTGTTGATTACAGTTTTCAAAGTGCTTTGGAATTAAGTGGAGGCGTATTTAACAATTATTCAAAAATTGATTACGACAATTACAGCAAAATAGCTGTGGGTGGTTTTTATACACCAAAATTTAACTCGATTACCAGCTATTGGGACAGAGTGACTTACAGGGCCGGACTAAAATTCGAAAACACCGGATTATTGGTGGATGTATCGGGCAATGGAACCGATTTTACTGCGATTGACGATTTTGGCATATCTTTTGGAGTAGGGTTACCAATGAGTAAGCAACTGTCTAATTTGAACATCGGTTTCGAGATAGGAAAAAGAGGACAAACAGCGAATGGACTAGTTCAAGAAAATTATGTTAATTTCAGACTAGGCCTTTCATTAAATGACAAATGGTTTAAAAAATTAGAAATATTTTAATTAAAAATTAAGACGATGAGACAAATGAGACAAATTTTAGCTGTATTATTTTTTATAGTTTCAGCCCCGGTTGTTTTTTCACAAGCCGAAAATGAAGAATGTATAATAAAATACAATTTATTTAAAGGCGATTACAGCGCCGGCAAATATGATGTTGCTTACGAAAACTGGTTATGGACTATGGACAATTGTCCAACGCTTACCGTAAATATTTATAAATTGGGTATTAAAATTGCCGAAAGTAGATTGGAAGCCGCAACAACTCCAGCCGAAAAAGCCGCTGCAGTAAAACTTGTTGAAAGAGTTTACACCCAAAGATTGGAGCATTTCCCTCAAGACTTAGCGAGAGTTTACAGTGATTTTGCAACCTTTAAAGATGATCAGGGTGCTCCAGAAGATGAAGTCTTCGCTTTATTGGAAAAAGCATTTAAAGCTGATCCTACGGATGTTTCTCCAACCAATATTTACAAGTATTTTGATATTATCTTAAATAAATATAAAGACTCAAATCCACAAATTGTGTTTGACACTTATGATGAAGTGGGAGAAGGTATCGAATTAAAAAGAGAAGAATATTCAAAACAATTAGAAATCATTAAAGCGAAAGATTCAACTACTTTAAGTAATCGAGACTTAAGAAACAAAATGGCTTATGAACAACATTTAAGCAATTTAGAGCTTGTTGAAACTTCACTGGATTCAAAATTGGCAGCAATTTCAACTTGTGAAAACTTGATTCCTTTGAATAAAAAGTATTTCGAAGAAAATAAAACTGATGGTGTTTGGTTAAAAAGAGCCGTATCGAGAATGTACAACAAAGAATGTACAGATGATCCTTTCTATGATGTTTTGGTTGAAGCTTATGTAAAAGCAGATCCTTCACCACAAGCATCTGTATTTTATGCCGGTATCTTAATGAAAAATGGAGAAACCAACAAAGCAATGGAGTATTTCAAAAAAGCGATAGATCAGGAAACCGATTCTTATAACAAAGCTAAATATGCCTTGCGAGTTGCTGAAATATTAAGGAAAAAAGGAAGATTGGTAGAAGCAAGAAGCTATGCATATAAAGCATTGGAATATCAGCCAACATTGGGTAAAGCCTATTTACTGATTGGAAGTATGTATGCGTCAAGCGCCAACTCTTGTGGTAACGATGTGGTATCAAAAAGAATGGTTTATGTGGCCGCTTTAAATAAAGCGTTAAAAGCAAGAGCTGTTGACCCAAGTATCAGTTCATTGGCAAATAGATTTATTGCCAGCTATTCTGATAATGTGCCATCTAAAAAAGATTTATTTGTGGCAGGCGTTGCATCCGGATCTAGACATAAAATTGGCTGTTGGATTAACGAAACAGTAATAGTTCCGTAAATTAGATTTAAAATATTAAAATTGATATATTTGTTGAATGACAAAATCAGTTGTTAATCATATAAAAGGCATTGCTGCGATTTTAATCACAGCAATGCTTTTTTCATGTACAAATGATGTGAAAGAGGTGCGGGATTTTTTGGCAGATAAAAATTTACCCATTGGGGAAGCCCATAAAATTAACCATAAGCATACAGATTCCGGACGTGTGGACATTAAAATGAAAGCACCCGTAATGCTCGATTTCAGCAATAGGGAAAATCATCCTTACAATGAATTTCCAAAAGGAATAAAAATCACTTCCATTGAAAAAAATGGAGATTCAATTACTGTTGCAGGAGATTATGCAAAAAGTTACAAAAAAACGGAAGTGTCAGAAATAAAGGGCAATGTGGTTGTAGTCAATCACGCACAAAAAAATAAACTGGTAACCGAGCAAATTTATTGGGATCAAAAAACCCATTACTTTTTTACGGAAAAACAATTCACTTTTTATACACCAACAGATACAATTTACGGAACCGGTTTTGAATCAACCGAAGATTTAAAAACTTGGTGGGTGAAAAATCAGAGCGGAGTCATTAACATTAAAGAATAAAGATGCAAAACATTTGGAAAGTATTTGAATATGGATATTTAATTATCGCCGTAGTATTTGGTGTAGAAACGGTATTAAATTGGAATGAAGACAGGGAACGCGCCTATTTGTTGGTGGGATTTGCAATAGTGGCTATTTTTATGTATTTTTTCAGAAGGCGATTCAGGAAAAAAAGGGAAACGCCAAACAATTCGTAATTGGAAATTCAAATTCTAGTCATATTAATTTCAATTCTGCTTTCCGCTTTCTTTTCAGGAATGGAAATCGCCTATATTTCTGCCAATAAATTTCAAATTGAACTTCAAAAAAAGAAGGAAGGATTTACTTCAAAAATAGTTGGTAAATTAACGGCGAAATCATCAAAATTTATAACAACCATGTTGGTTGGCAATAATATTTCTTTGGTAATTTACAGCTTCTTTATGGCCGAAATTATTACGGATAATTTACTGGGTTTCCATTTAAATGATTTTTCAACCTTACTCCTTCAAACCCTAATTTCAACAGTCATCATTTTGGTTACTGCAGAATTTTTACCAAAAGCAATATTTAGAATCTACGCCAACGAAATTTTTTGGTTTTTTGCGCCGCTGGCTTATTTTTTCTATATCATATTTCATTTTGTTTCTGATTTTATTACGTTAATTTCCGATTATTTGCTCAAAACATTTTTTAATACAACAAATGATGTGAAACAAAATGAATTCAGCAAAGAGGAACTTGGAAATTACATCACCAAACAACTTGAAAACAGCGATGATTTTGAACAGGTGGATTCTGAAATTCAGATTTTTCAGAATGCATTGGAATTTGACACGGTGAAGGCACGTGAAATTATGATTCCAAGAACCGAAATTGTGGCAGTGGATATTGATGATGATATTGCTGATCTAAAACAATTATTTATTGAAACCGGTTATTCTAAAATATTGGTTTACAACAAATCTTTGGATGATGTTTTGGGTTATGCCATTGCGTTTGAATTGTTTAAAAAACCAACAGACATCAAATCTATTTTGTTGCCAGCAGAATTTGTTCCCGAAAGTATGCTGATTAACAATGTGTTAAATCTTTTGATCAAAAAGAAAAGAAGCATATCTGTGGTACTTGACGAATTCGGTGGAACTTCAGGAATTATTTCTATTGAAGATATTGTTGAAGAATTGTTTGGGGATATTGTTGATGAACATGACACAGTAGATTTGCTGGAAAATAAAATAAATGAAGCTGAATTTGAGTTTTCGGCGCGCTTGGAAGTTGATTATCTGAACGAAACTTACAATTTAAATATTGAAGAAAATGAAGCTTATGAAACCTTAGGCGGATTTATTGTTTACCACAATGAGGATATTCCAAAAGAAAACGAAATTATAGAAATTAATAATTTATATTTCAAAATGTTAAAGGTAGATTCCTCCAAAATTATGGAAGTTTACCTAAAAATTTTGGATAAAGAGGGGTAAAGGTTTCGGGCTTCCCAAAATTACTTTTTTTGTAATTAATATTAATTATTTCACTTTCATAATTAAATACTTAATCGTATTTTCGCACACTGTAATAAAAGAAAATAACTATAGAAATGGCAATATTATCAAAAATTAGAGATCGTTCAATGTTCCTAATCCTAATTGTAGGTTTAGCGCTTTTTGCATTTGTATTGGATCCAAGTTCAATTCAGCAATTTTTCAGCGCAACCAAAACAAACTCAATTGGTGAAGTGAATGGAGAAAATATTGACAGAGAGGAATTTGCGAAACTTGTGGAGAACTACAAATCGCAAAGTGGAGGAAGAGTGTCACAAATGCAGGCGGTAAATGCTGTTTGGAATAATTTGGTTGGAGAAAAGATATTCCAGTCACAATTGGAGCAAGCCGGAATTGTTGTGGGTGAAAAAGATATTTGGGATGCGATGGTATCATTACCGGAAATTCAAAATTCTCCGCTTTTCAAAAATGAAGCGGGTCTTTTTAATGAAGAAAAATTAAAGGAATATATTGCGAATATGAAAGCTGATGCCGAAGCCGGAAACAACCAGGCTTGGTTAAATTGGCTTGAAACTGAAAAAAGCATCAAACAAAATCTGGAACGTCAGGCATATACCACACTGGTTTCAGCCGGTTTGGGGGCTTCCTTGAAAGAGGGTGAACGCGATTATTTGTACCAAAACACCAAAATGGACGCGAAATTTGTGTATGTTCCTTATGCATCAATTGATGATGAATCGGCAAAAGTTTCAAAGGAAGAAATTCAAAAATATTTGGAGAAAAATTCCAAAAGATTTAAATCGGAAGCCTCTCGTTCTTTGGAATACGTAAAATTTGACATTGTTCCATCTGAAGAAGACGAAGAAAACGTGAGGATAGAAGTGATGAGTTTTATCAATGACAGGGAAGAATACAGCAATGCGGCCAATGCCAAAGTGCAAATTCCGGGATTGAAAAACACAGCGAACTATGAAGCGTTTTTAAGCAATAACAAATCAGATTTGGGTGTTGACAATGGTTATTACTATAAAAACCAATTTCCAGCTGCAATTGCAGATACTATTTTTAGCGCTTCTGTAGGCGATATCGTTGGGCCTTATAAAGACAATGGTTTCTACAAAATTTCAAAAATTATTGACTTTCAGCAATTGCCAGATTCTGTTAAGTCAAGCCATATTTTGATTCCTTATGCTGGTGCGGTAAGATCTGCTTCAATAAAAACAAAAGAGCAAGCCAAGAAAACGGCTGACAGTATTTTTGCTTTGGTTAAAAATAACAAAACAAAATACGCTGAAATTGCTGATGAGGTAAATACAGATGGCACAAAAGGCAAAGGCGGCGATATTGGCTGGATTAGAAAAGACCAGGCTTTTTCAGATGGTTTTGATAAAGATTTTGCCAATTATATTTATAAAAACCCTGCAGGCAGTATAGGTGTTGTTGAAACTGCTTTTGGTTTTCACGTTATCAGGGTCGATGAACAAAAACAAGCTGAAAAAGCCTTAAAATTGGCAACTTTCGCACGTTTGATAGAACCTTCTGAAGCTACAGAAAATGTAATTTTTGAAAAAGCGGAAACCCTTACATCCAATTTGGCAGATGGTGAAAAATTAGCTGATGTCGCTAAGAATGAAAACTACAACGTTCAATCTGCGCTAAACCTTAAAAGATTAGATGAAAATATTCCAGGTTTAAACGGCCAGCGCCAAATTGTTATTTGGGCATTTGACAAAGAAAGGAAACTGGGCGATTCCAAACGTTTTGATATTGATATTAACGGAAAAAGAAGTTATGTTGTGGTGGTGCTTAAAGCCAAGTCAGAAAAAGACGGATTGGTGGTTAATGCTGATATTTTGTCGAAAATTCAACCGGAGTTAATCAACAAGAAAAAAGCCGCTTTGATCAATGCAAAAATAAAAGGAAGCACCTTAGAAGAAATTGCGAAAAGCACCAATACTGCAGTTAGCGCTGCTTCAAACGTGACTTTAGCCAGTCCGTTATTGTCGGGTGTCGGAAATGAACCAGCCGTGGTGGGAGCAATGTCTACCATAAAATTAAATGAAGTGTCTAAACCTATTGAAGGTGATAAGGGCGTGTTTGTGGTGAAAGTAGAAAAACGTGACACTCCAGTAAAATTGGATAATTATGATACTTTCCGCAATAAAATCATTAATAATTTAAAAGGAAGATCTTATATGTTGTTTCAAGTGTTAGAAGAAACTGCCGAGATTAAGGATTTTAGAGGCGAATTCTATTAATCCTATCCCCAACCCTTTCCGAAGGAAAGGGAGCTGATTTGAAATTCAAACACTGTTTGCGGCACAAAACTTATAACTGTGCCAAATTCAAGACGATATAAAAATAATTTTTAAGGCAGTAAGTCATAAAAAAAGCGAGCACTAGCTCGCTTTTTTTAACTTATGATAATTCCCCTCTCGAGCCTGTACTGAGCGAAGTCGAAGTAGGGGTTAGGGGGCTTTTTACCCGTTCATTGAGATTAAAAACTCTTCGTTTGAAGTAGTGTATTGAATTTTGCTTTTAATAAATTCCATAGCTTCTACGGGGTTCATATCGGCCAAATATTTTCTAAGGATCCACATACGTTTCACTGTTTTCGGATCAAGCAATAAATCATCTCTTCGTGTACTCGATTTAACAAGGTCAATGGCAGGATAAATTCTGCGGTTGGCAATATTTCTTTCCAATTGAAGCTCCATGTTACCGGTACCTTTAAATTCTTCAAAGATCACTTCATCCATTTTCGAACCTGTTTCAGTCAGCGCTGTGGCAATAATGCTTAATGAACCACCATTTTCAATATTTCTTGCAGCTCCAAAAAATCTTTTTGGTTTGTGCAATGCGTTGGCGTCAATTCCTCCCGATAAAATTTTACCCGATGCCGGCGCAACCGTATTATAAGCCCTGGCCAAACGAGTGATAGAATCCAATAAAATAACCACATCGTGTCCGCATTCAACCAAACGTTTTGCTTTTTCCAAAACAATATTGGCAACTCTTACGTGTTTTTCAGCGGGTTCATCAAAAGTAGAAGCAACAACCTCGCCTCTTACGCTTCGTTGCATATCTGTAACTTCTTCCGGTCTTTCATCAATCAAAAGAATAATTTGATAAACTTCTGGGTGATTTGAAGCAATTGAATTTGCAATATCCTTCAACAACATGGTTTTACCTGTTTTAGGCTGCGAAACAATCATGCCTCTTTGTCCTTTTCCAATCGGACAAAATAAGTCGATAATTCTAGTTGAAAGTGTGCTGTTTTTTCCGGCCAAATTAAATTTTTCCTCAGGAAACAGTGGCGTTAAATGTTCAAAAGAAACACGGTCTCTAACCACATTCGGATTCAATCCGTTTATTTTTGAAACACGAATTAAAGGAAAATATTTTTCACCTTCTTTTGGAGGTCTCACCACACCTTTTACGGTATCTCCGGTTTTTAAACCGAATAATTTAACTTGTGATTGTGATAAGTAAATATCATCCGGTGATGACAAATAGTTGTAATCTGATGAACGTAAAAAACCATAACCATCAGGCATCATTTCCAATACGCCTTCACTTTCAATAATCCCGTCAAATTCATAATCGGGATCTCTAAAACGGTTTCCCGGTTTGCGTGGCCCTTTTTCTCTTTGTTGGTTTTGTTGTTGGTTTCCTTGTTGTTTAGGCTGTTTTATGGGTTGTTTAGGCTGGTTTTGAACTTGTCTTTCCTGTCCGTTTTCAGTAACGTCAACAATTGTTTCAACACTTTCCGGCTGACTTTCAGTTTCGGTTTTTGGCTCCAATCTTGCCGATTTTTTAATGGCAACTTTTACTCCCTCAGTTCTCACAAAAGGTTTTTCAATAGTTTCTTCTTTGGTGGAATGTTCAGCACCAATGGCCGGTGAAAATTTTACCGCCTTTTTAATGGCTCTTTTTACCGGAGCAACGTTTGCCGGTTTTTCAGTGGCTTCAACCTCAGTATTTTGAGTAGCAGCGAAAAGTTCGGGCGCTTTTTCTTTTTGTGCTTGTGAAGAAGGAAGATTTTTGTTTGTTTTGGGTTGATTTGCTTTTTTTACGATTCTTTTGCGTCTTGGCTTATCATCGTCAGACAAGGCCTCGTTATTGGTAATTGCTTTAGGGGCAGCGGCTTGAATATCTAGAATTAAATAAACCAAATCCAGTTTTTTTAATTGGCTAAACTTCTTTGCTCCAATGGTTTTAGCAATCTCTTGTAATTCTGAAAGAGATTTATCCTTTAGTTCGGAAATTTCAAACATTATGTAAATATGTAATAATTGTTAGTGAATAAATATGATGATCTTATTAATTTAAGAATTTCATTTTGAATTAGTCTGGGTGGTGACAATTTTTTAGTTGCAGGTCCTGTATATAATTATGCGGTAGGACATTGCAAATATAATAAATTATTTTAGATAGTAATCTTTTAATCTTTAAAAATAAAACGTATTTTTGCTTTAATTGGCATAAATATGATTCAAAGAATACAATCGATATATTTATTAATTGCAACAGCGCTCTCAGGAGGATTTATTTTTCTCTTAAATTTATGGGTAACCGAGCAAGGAACTGAATTTTTCGCTTTGGATTCACTAAGTTCCGGCAATTTGTTATTGGCAAGTATTTTTGTATTGTTCATCGCATCGGCCATCCTAACGTTTATTACAATATTTCAATTTAAAAAAAGACAACTCCAATTTGTTTTAGGACGATTGGCAATTTTGATTAATTTTATTTTAGTAGGCATTCTCGTGTATTTTACACAAAATTTATCTGGAGAAATTAAAGTTTCTGAGAAGGGTATTGGGTTGCTCATTCCTATTTTTACAATTGTTTTTGTGGTTTTGGCCAACAAAGCAATCAAAAAGGATGAAGAACTCGTGAAATCTGTGGATAGATTGCGATAA
>JAVVEF010000031.1:2116-12323 GCA_032251275.1 Lutibacter sp. | reverse complement strand
TTTTCAAGTTCTATAATTTCCAAATTTGTGATGTTTTCTCCATTAATTTCAAACCGAAGCATCGTTCTTACGGTATGAAATCCGTATTTTCCTGCAGCGCCCGGATTCATATGAAGCAGATTCAGTTTTTTATCGAACATCACTTTTAAAATATGCGAATGGCCTGTAATAAATAATTTTGGCTTATTTGCAGCCAGTGCATCTTTAACTCTCGGATTATAATTATTAGGGTAACCGCCAATGTGCGTCATCCAAACAGCAACTTTTTCAATGGTAAACTTATTGTCCAACGGAAATTCGGCCCGCATCAAAGCATCATCTATATTTCCGTAAACTGCCCGCAATGGTTTTAGTTTTTTTAGCGCGTCAACCACTTCAAAAGATCCGAGATCTCCCACATGCCAAACTTCATCAACCAGTTTCACAAATTTTAAAATCTGGTCATCAATATAACCGTGGGTATCAGAAAGCAATAAAATCCTTTTCATTTGGTTGTTAATTTACGAACTCACAAATATGGCGTATATTTGCATTTGCACAAAAATAACATTTCAATTGAGATATTTTATCAAATTAGCATATAAAGGAACCAACTATCACGGATGGCAAGTGCAGCCGAACGCGATAACGGTGCAGGAATTGCTGAACAAAGCGTTCTCAATCATTTTCAGAACGCCAATTGAAGTTGTTGGCGCCGGAAGAACGGATACCGGTGTGCACGCTGAAGAATTTTTTGCGCATGTTGATATAGAAAATGAATTTAATCCGCAAGAAATTATTTATAAATTAAATGGTTTACTGCCAAATGATATTGTTGTTTACGATATTTTTGAAACCACAGAAAATGCCCATGCACGTTTTGATGCCACAAGCAGAAGTTATGAATATCGTATCTTCTTGGGAAAAAATCCATTTTTAACTGAAACTGCCTGGCAGTTAATCACCACAAAATTGTCTGTTGATAAAATGAACGAGGCGGCAGAAATCTTAAAAACACACACCAATTTCAAATGTTTTTCCCGTTCAAATTCCGATGTAAGAACGTATAATTGCAATATTATGCAGGCAGGCTGGAAACAAACCGACCAATTGCTGGTATTTCACATTACGGCCGATCGGTTTTTAAGAAATATGGTGCGGGCCATTGTGGGCACTTTAGTAGAAATAGGAAAGGGAAAAATGACTTTGGAAGAATTTAAAAGCGTTATTGAAAGTGAAAACAGGTGCAACGCTGGGCCATCTGCGCCAGCGCAAGGATTATTTTTAACCCAGGTAACCTATCCAAAAACAATTAGTAAAAATGAGTAAAAAAGTTACAGGCAACGCTTTTGACGCAAAAATATTTAACCGTTTATTGGGTTTCTCCAGAAAATACCGCATGGAATTTTTTATAGGAACTTTTTCGGCCATATTGCTTTCTTTGGTTTCGGTTGCAAAACCTATTTTGTTGCAGGAAATTGTCAATATTTATTTTAAAAATAAAGATAAAGCAGGTATTTTGAACTTCTCATTATTGATGGTGGTTTTTTTAATGGCCGAGGTGTTGTTGCAGTTTATTTTTATTTATAAAGTGAACTGGCTGGGGCAACATATTATTAAAGATATCAGGGTTCAGCTAAACAAGCATATGCTACAATTTAAAATGTCGTATTTCGACAATTCTTCCGTTGGAAAATTGGTGACGCGTTTGGTTTCAGATACAGAAACTATTGCGCAGTTTTTCGGACAGGGATTGTTTATGATTATCAGTGATTTGCTAAAAATGCTGGTGGTGGCCATTGTGATGCTTTGGATGAACTGGAGAATGGCATTGATTGCTTTTATTGTGCTTCCGATTTTAATTTATGCCACAAAAGTATTTCAGATGGCTATAAAATCGGCCTTTCAGGAAGTACGGATTCAAGTGGCAAACCTAAATGGTTTTGTGCAGGAACGCGTTACGGGTATGAAAATTGTGCAGTTGTTTAACCACGAAAAAGTGGAATATGAGAAATTTGTCAAAATTAATGACCTGCACAAAAAAGCAAATATCAGAACAGTTTGGTATTATTCTATTTTCTTTCCGATTGCCGAAATCTTGGCTTCTATTTCTGTTGGTTTGTTGGTTTGGTACGGCGGTTTGGATATTGTAAATAACGGAACCACGGAAATCGGACAAATAATCGCATTTATTATGATGGCCCAAATGTTGTTTAGGCCGTTGAACCAGATTGCCGATAAATTTAATACGTTGCAATTGGGAATGGTTGCCGGTGACCGGGTTTTTGAAGTGTTGGACACCAAAGATCAAATTGCGCAAACCGGAGATTTGGAAGCAGAAAGTTTTAAAGGCGATATTGAATTTAAAAATGTTCATTTCAGTTATATCAAAGGGGAAGAAGTTTTAAAAGGAATTTCATTTAAAGTAAATGCCGGTGAAACTATCGCAATTGTTGGGGCAACAGGTGCAGGAAAATCGACCATCATCAATCTGGTAAATCGTTTTTATGAAATTGATGAGGGCGAAATTTGCATCGATGGCACAAATATTTTACGATATACTTTACCTTCTTTAAGAAATCAGATTGCCGTTGTTTTGCAGGATGTTTTTCTGTTCTCCGATTCTATCTATAATAATATTGCATTAAGCGATGAATCAATTACTTTGGAACAAGTGATAGATGCGGCAAAAGAAATTGGCATTCACGAGTTTATTTTGAGTTTGCCAAATAATTACCATTATAATGTGAAGGAACGCGGCGGTATGTTGTCTACCGGACAACGCCAGTTAATCGCCTTTTTACGCGCTTATGTCAGCAAACCAAGTATTTTAATTTTGGATGAAGCCACTTCTTCCATCGATTCTTATTCAGAGAAATTGATACAAGAGGCAACAGATAAAATTACCAGACACCAAACTTCCATCATTATTGCGCACAGGTTAACAACCATTAAAAAAGCCGACAGAATTATTGTGATGGACAAAGGCCATATTGTAGAGCAGGGCTCGCATCTGGAATTGCTTGAGAAAAATGGCAATTATAAAATGCTTTATGATATGCAATTTGCCGGTGAAGCTGTTTAATTATTTGAATAATTTATTGTTTAGTTTTCAAATTAATTCAAATCATAGCGAATCATTTCAATAAGTTCCTGTGTGTTTTTGAACAGCACAAACTCACCATCTTTTATATAAGATATTTTACCGGTTTCTTCTGAAACAACAAGGCAAAGCGCATCGGTTTTTTCGGTAATTCCTATGGCAGCTCTGTGGCGTAATCCAAATCGTGCCGGTATGTTTTTTGTGGAAAGCGGTAAAACTGCCCTGGTGGCAATAATAAAATTGTCTTTTATAATTACCGCACCGTCATGCAGCGGACTGTTTTTATAAAAAATACTTTCCAGGATTGGCTGGTTAACTTCGGAATACATTCTGTCGCCGGTAGCTTTTACAAAATCTAAGTTGTGCGTTCTTTCTAAAACCAACAAAGCACCCGTTTTTATGGATGACATTGATTCACAGGCTTTTACAATGGTTTCTACATCCATCGTAATGTATATTTCGCTTTTTAAAAAGCTGATTTGCTTCAAAAAATTTCGTCGGTTCGTAAAATTTGTGGAACCCAGCATCAACAAAAATTTTCGCACTTCTGGCTGAAAAACAATAAGTATGGCGATAGCGCCCAAACTGATCAGTGTACCTAACAATCCGCTGAGCATTTCCATTTGCAGCGCCTGAGTTATTTTCCAAATAATGACCACAAGTCCAATCCCTATGAAAATATTGATGGCAACGCTTCCTTTCAAAAGTTTATAGACGTAATAAAGTAGCGTAGCCACCAAAACGATGTCTAAAATATCAAGAAAGGAAAAATTAAGAAAATCGAGCATTAAAATTGTTTTTGTAAAAATAAGAAAAAAGATGGCTTGTTAAACAGTTAATTGAGCCAAAGAGCTAATCTTTGTATTCGCCGAAAATAATTTCTGTCCGGTTAACCAAAATATTTTCATTGCTAAGATTGTGAATGATTGTTCTGTAAAAGAGATAATCCTGATACAATAAGTTCCGGTTAAAGTTTAAATGAAGCATGGGTTGTTTGCCTTCATCAGACAATTTTAAAAGTGCAGTGAGTTCATTTTTGAAATTTGATTGATTGGTTTCTACAGCATTAATCAAAACCTTATTTTGATTAAAAACCAGCTGTATGTTATTGGAATTTGGATTATTGACCGCGTTTTCTTCCAAGAAGTTTTTGGATAGTACATCGATTGTTTTAAAAGTGACACCGTCAAATTTTAGAAACGAAAGTTTCTTTGAAATCGTGTCGGAATAGCTAAAATAATCGAACATTCCTTTTTCCGAATGCATGGAATTTGCGTGTTTGTTCTGCAGATTTATAATGGCAGGAATAATCACTTTTAAAGGCAAGCGTTTGTCGATATTGTAAATCCAATGTGTGGTGCTGATGGTGTTTTTTCTGTTTACAACGGCAACAGTATCGTTATTTTTGACTTCAAAAAACAGCCATACTTGGGAATGATTTTGGATTTCCTGAATGCCTTTTTCGGCCAAGATCGGAATTTTTAGTTCTTTTTTTGCGCAGCCAAGCATTAAAAAAGTGAGCAATATCGTCGTAAATTTTCTCATATTTTATTGTTTAATAAGTTGACAATTTTAACAGCTTCAACAGCTTCTTTTACGTCGTGAACACGCAGTATGGAAGCGCCGTTTAACAGTGCGACGGTATTTGCCGCCGTTGTTGCGTTAAGGGCAGATTCTGCAGTGATTCCTAGCGGTTTGTATAGCATTCCTTTTCTCGACATGCCTGCGAGCAAGGGCGTTTCCAGATTTTTAACCAGCGCTAAATGTTTTAATAGCTGATAATTGTGTTCTATGGTTTTGCCAAAACCAAACCCAACATCGGTGATAATATCATTAACGCCAAGTTTATGCAATTCGGTAATTTTTTTTGAAAAATAGTAAAGCAAATCGGTAACAACATTGGTGTAAGTCGGATTTTGGTGCATAGTTTGCGGCGTACCTTGCATATGCATCATAACATACGGAACCTGAAGTTTTGCGACAGTTGAAAACATAATTGCATCCATTTCGCCTGCTGAAATATCGTTGACAATGCAAGCACCGTTATGAATACATGGTGAAGCAACCTGGCTTCTGAAAGTGTCCACAGAAATTAACACTGATGAAAATTCACTGATTAAAAGCTTAATTACGGGTAAAATTCTGTTCAGTTCTTCTTCTTCTGAAATATGTTTTGCACCCGGACGCGAAGAATATGCACCAACATCAATAAAAGTCGCACCTTCACTCAGCATTTTTTCAACTTGGTTCACAATTGCAGATGAGTTTTGGTATTTTCCGCCGTCAAAAAAAGAATCGGGCGTGCAATTTAAAATCCCCATTACTTTTGGTGCAGACAAGTCAATTAATGTTCCGTTGCAATTAATGCTTCCCATTATTTTACCACTTTATTAATTATTTTGGTCATTTCTGGCGCTTTGTAATTAAACATTTGATCTATTAAATCGGTTACAGAATCACTTATAATCAGCATTTCTTTGTTCGATTGTTTCAGGTAACCTTCTGTCACCATCACATCGAGCTGTAAAATTAAGTAATCAAAAAATCCGTTGGTGTTTAAAATCCCTACAGGTTTGCTTTCAATGCCAAGCTGCCCTAAAGTTAACGCTTCAAAAATTTCATCCATAGTGCCGAAGCCGCCAGGTAAAGCAATATATCCATCAACCAATTTGCTGATTTTCATTTTGCGCTTGCTCATGGTTTTGGTGACAATCATTTCGGTAATATTGGTATGGGCAACTTCTTCATGGCGCAATAATCCCGGAATAACGCCAATAACTACACCGTTTTTATCAATCATAGTATCTGCCAAAATCCCCATCATCCCAATTTTTCCACCTCCGTAAACAAGGCCTATATTTTTTTCAATAAAATGATTGCCCAATTTAATGGCTTCATTTCTGTAAACTTCATTAAATCCGATGCTTGAACCACAAAAAACAGCAACTTTCTTCATTCTTTAAATATGATTTTTTAATTCATTAAATTTGTTCGAAATTTACGGAAATATTTAAAGGTATATGCAACAAACGTCAAAACAATATGATGCGGTTATTGAAAAATGTCGTTCATTATTTATAAATAAATTGAAAGATTATGGATGTGCCTGGCGCATATTGCGATTGCCGTCCTTAACCGATCAAATTTTTATCAAGGCCCAGCGCATTCGCCAATTGCAGGAAAATACGATTAGAAAAGTGGAAGAAGGAGAAGTTTCAGAGTTTATAGGGATTGTAAATTATTCGGTAATGGCTTTAATTCAATTGGAAAAAGGCGTGGCGGAACAACCTGATTTGTCTGCCGAAGAAGCCATAAATTTATACGATAAGCATGTGGCCATCACCAAAAGTTTGATGGAAGATAAAAATCACGATTATGGTGAGGCCTGGCGCGATATGCGCGTAAGTTCACTAACCGATTTAATCCTCCAAAAACTGTTGCGTGTGAAGCAAATTGAGGACAACAAAGGAAAAACCATCGTTTCTGAAGGTATTGACGCCAATTACCACGATATGATAAATTATGCTGTTTTTGCTTTAATTCACCTAAAAGAATCTGATTAAACTAAAAAGGACATCTTGAAGTTGTCTTGAAATAACTTATGATGAAACACAAATAACAAATGAACAAAAAATAACAATAAATAGCGACCTATGAAAATTGTAACCTTGATTTTTAGATTGATTGTATCTTTAACCTTTATTTTTTCTGGCTTTGTAAAATTGGTGGATCCTTTGGGTTCTTCTTATAAATTTCAGGAATATTTTGGTTCAGATGTGTTGAATCTTGAATTTCTGATTCCTTATGCATTGCCTTTTTCCATCCTTTTAATATTAGCCGAATTGCTATTGGGCGTGATGTTGTTGCTGGGCTATTTGCCAAAGTTCACCGTTTGGAGTTTGTTGGTGATGATACTTGTGTTTTTATTTCTAACCTGGTATTCAGCATTTTACAATAAAGTACTCGATTGCGGTTGTTTTGGCGATGCGCTAAAATTATCGCCTTGGGATACTTTTTATAAAAACGTGGTGCTGTTAGTTCTTATATTGGTGTTGCTTTTCGGAACAAAATATATTCGTCCGCTGATCAATCTTTCTTTTGCCAAATGGGCTACCTTTTTATTTTTTGTAGTTTTTCTTTATACCACTTATCACGTATTGGTTCATTTGCCAATTATCGATTTTAGGCCTTACGCCATCGGCAAAAATATTCCGGAAGGAATGAAACATATAGGGCCCGAATTGCCGCCGATCCACGATTTTTATTTGGAGAATATGGCAGGTAATAATGTAACCGATGAGGTTTTGGAAACTGATAAAGCAATGCTTATTGTGGCTTATAATATTGAAAAAGGCGACAGGCAGGGCTTTGCTAACATAAAAGAAGCGACCGATAAAGCCAGTAAAAATGGCTACAAAGTTTATTTACTGACAGCTTCGTTGGAGGAGGATTTTTTAGACATCAAAGATGAATTTGACTTAAATTTTGACATGTTGTTTTGTGATGAAACCACTTTAAAAACAATTATAAGGGCAAATCCGGGAATTGTAACATTGCAAAAAGGCACTGTAACCGGTAAATGGAATTGGGTTGATGCGGATAAAGTTATTTTCAATTGATCCTGTAATCGCAGGATCAAAATTGAAAATTAGAAAAACAGCTAAAAATTATTTTAAGTTTTAGCTGTTTTTTTATGCCCATTTTTTTTAACCTCTTTATTTTGCAATTTTGCACATCTTATCGCTTATTTTTTTCAAAACACCTCTTTTTTAACTTTTTAATAAGACAACTTGTGAGTGCACCCCAAAAATTTGGGGGTAAAAAACCAATTACTACTATTTTAAAAATCCAAACCCCTAAAAAAATAGGGTACAATTCTCAATAAAATAGAAAATATATTAAATAGCCTATAAAAAAATAGGGTATAAATATAAATATTAACAAAAATCACATCAGTACCCCATTAAAATTTGGGGGTAAAAAATTATATATATATTTTTACCTCGAGATCAATCAAAAAAATCACTTTATTATGAAGAAAATTGAAGCAATTATCAGAAAATCAAAATTTGATGAAGTAAAGGAAGCCCTGCATCAAATTGAAGTCAATTTTTTTAGCTACTGGGATGTCACTGGAGTTGGAAATGAAAAAGAAGGGCATGTATATCGTGGCGTTAGCTACAGCACATCCGACATACAGCGCAGGTTTTTGTCTATTGTTGTTTCTGATCCGTTTTTGGACAGAACAGTCGATGCGATTTTAAAAACAGCTTTTACGGGAACTGTTGGGGACGGTAAAATATTTGTTTCTGAAATTAAAGAATCATACAGAATAAGAACTAAAGAAACAGGTTCAGACGCCCTAAAATAACAAAACTACTAATTTTTACATTATGGAAAATACACTATTTACAGTTAACAATGTTTGGATGATGATTTGCACCGCACTTGTATTTTTAATGCATTTGGGATTTTCATTGTTGGAAATTGGACTGACAAGACAAAAAAACACCATCAACATTTTATTTAAAAACGTATTTATTATCTCTATAGGAATGGTATTATATGCGTTGGTCGGATTTAATTTGATGTATCCGGGCACATTTATTAACGGGGTATTGCCCGATTATTTTATCAATTTATTTGGACTTTCAGTGCCCGAAAATGGCTTAACTGCAGAATATGCAAGCGGTGGCTATACTTACTGGACGGACTTCCTGTTTCAGGGAATGTTTGCCGCAACTGCCGCAACCATCGTTTCTGGAGCTGTTGCCGAGCGTGTTAAACTAGGCGCATTTATGATTTTTACCATATTTTATGTCGGATTGGTATATCCAATCACAGGTTCCTGGAAATGGGGCGGCGGCTGGTTAAATGACCTAGGGTTCTATGATTTTGCGGGTTCAACATTGGTGCATTCTGTTGGAGGCTGGGCTGCATTGATCGCCGTTTGGTTGTTGGGCGCAAGAATTGGGAAATTTAAAAAAGACGGATCTATAGGCGCAATTCCTGGTCATAATATTCCATTGGCAACCGCAGGTGTGTTCATTTTATGGTTGGGCTGGTTCGGATTTAACGGAGGTTCCGTGCTTTCAGCCGATCCAGGTAAAACATCTTTGGTTTTGGTGACCACCTGTTTGGCTGCGGCATCTGGAGGTTTGGCAGCATTTTTAGTGTCTTTGCTGAGACACAAACAATATGACTTGTCCATGTTCTTAAACGGTTTGCTTGGCGGTTTGGTTGGGATTACAGCCGGAGCCGATATTATGAGTGTTACCGATGCCATTATTATTGGAAGTATTGCAGGAACGCTTATTGTTTTAGGTGTAAGCTTTATTGATAAATTAAAACTTGATGATCCGGTTGGAGCTATTGCTGTGCATTTAATATGTGGAATTTGGGGAACATTGGCTGTGGGAATTTTTGGAGATTTGGCAGGTTGGGAACAATTGGGCAAACAAGCGATAGGAATTGGTGCAATAGGCGTATTTTGTATCACATTTGCTTTCATCATATTGATTATTTTAAAGAAAACTGTTGGAATCAGAGTTTCTGAAGAAGAAGAACAAGAAGGATTGGACATTCACGAACACGGAATGGATGCTTACCCTGATTTTCGTTTAAACCAACATTAAGAAGTTTGAAAATGAGTGGCTTATTATTTTAAGCCACTTAATTTTCCGTAAGTTTTTAGAATTTCGTTTGGGTGCTATATCACGCATCAGGAAAAATATTGCCAAAAATTAATACTTACAATTAAACATTTAAATCATGAAAACAATTAAAAGATCATTATTATTACTGGTTGCGATATGCTCATTAAGTACAATGAATGCGCAAGAAGAACCAAAAACCAAATTTGATGTGGGCGTGGATTTTGCCAGCCGATATGTGTGGAGAGGACTTGAATTTTCCGATTCACCTGCCGTGCAGCCTTATGTCGAATTAACCTCGGGCAATTTTACGCTTGGCGCATGGGCTTCTTATGAAACTGGAGGGCAAGTGGTTGGACAAGAATTGGATTTGTATGCCAGTTATGCATTTGGACCAATTTCGGTGGGATTCATTGATTATGCATTTCCTGTAGACGGCGCTTCAGACGGTTATTTTAAAATGCAAAATCAC
>JAVVEF010000031.1:0-2016 GCA_032251275.1 Lutibacter sp. | reverse complement strand
CTGTCCAGTGTGTACAAAAAACTGGGCAGGCTTTTTTATGCGTTATTTATAAGCTTTTACACCAACAGGAATTGCAATTGGCAAATTATTTTCTGAAGGCGGAATTGGACAAGAAAACGTGTGGTTATAAGCGCAATACGGATTGTAGGCTTTGTTAAAATCGATGCGTATTTTTTTGCTGCCTTCCTTGGGAATTTCTAAATCCAAATAACGTCCGCCGCCGTAAGTTGTGGTACCGTTTGTAGCATCGTTAAAAGGCAAAAATAAATAGTCTTTATAGTTAAAATCAGTCATTAATTGCTGATTTTGGTAAATACTCAGCTCAATTTTTTCTCCATTTAAAGTAAAACGTGCAATGCCGTATTTCCGGTATAAAGGTAAACGGTCGGTGGTTGTTGGCATCTGAAAAACTGGTGTGTTGGGCGTTAATTCAAAATCGGCTTCAATATTGTAATTTTCGTCAATTTCAAAAAATTCTAAAGTTTTAAATGTTTTTATATCCTCTTCTGTTAATGGAGATTTGGTTGCATCTGCAAATTCAACATTTAAATCGTATTGAAATAACTTGATTTCATCATGATGCGTTGCTTCTTTTTTAGCGCAGGATAACAAAATAATGGCGGCGAAAATACTTAGGAAATACTTCATTTTTTTTAAAATTTATGTTCAAAAATACAGAATATTTAATAGAAATTAAAAATTAGCATTGACGCAAATTTTTGTAATTTTGAAAAAATAGCAAGCGCTTTATGGAAATTATGATTTTCATGGGTTGAATCCGACTTAAAGTCGGGTTTTTTATTTTTGAAATGTGGATGAAATGATTTGGTTTTTTATCCGAAAAGAATGCCAAGAAGAATTTTGAATGATGAATTTTAAATTATGAATTCAGGCTGCGTTAGGGATTGAACGGTGTGTTTGAGCACATTTTTAGTTGTTTTCAAAACTAAAAAATGCGAGTAGTGAAAGCCCGACCCAAAGGGGAACGCCAAAATTTTAAAGCTATTTTTTTACTACTTTATAAAAAATTATTAAGATAAAAAATGTTAAAAAGAACATTTAACAGTTACAGGAATTCGTTTAGCGGACTGTCGAAAGAGGTTTGGTGGCTGGCGTTGATTACCTTCATCAATAGGGCAGGAACGATGGTTTTGCCGTTTTTGTCGTTGTATTTAACCAAAGATATGCACTTAAGCTTGTCGGAAGTTGGTTGGGTTATGACGTGTTTTGGTTTGGGTTCTTTGCTGGGTTCATGGTTGGGTGGAAAACTTACGGATAATATTGGTTTTTATAAAGTGATGTTTTTCAGTTTGTTAATTACCGGATTTTTGTTTATCGCCTTACAATTTGTGCATTCATTTTGGGGTTTTGCCATCGGCATATTTTTGACAATGACTTTTGCCGATGCTTTTAGACCAGCCATGTTTGTGAGCTTAAAAGCCTACAGCAAACCTGAAAATCAGACAAGATCGTTAACATTGATTCGTTTGGCCATTAATTTGGGCTTTTCGTTCGGACCTTTTTTTGGCGGATTGATTATTGCCGCGATAAGTTATTCAGGACTTTTTTGGGTGGATGGCATTACCTGCATTTTGGCGATTGTGGTGATGAGAATTGTGTTGAAAGAAAAAAGGGTTAGGGTTGATAAAGCTATCGTAATTGTTGAAAAGGAGAACAAGGTAACTTCAGTTTACAAAGACAAACCGTACTGGTTATTTTTAATCATCATATTTTTAATGGGCTTTATTTTCTTACAATTATTCACCACCATGCCTTTGTTTTACAAGGAAATTCATGGGATGACGGAAGTTCAGATTGGTTTGTTGATGGCCGTCAACGGATTTTTGATCTTTTTGTTCGAAATGCCTTTGATTCACTACATCGAAAAGAAATTATTGGACCGGATGAAAATAATTACCTGGAGTTTGGTGTTAATGGGAATGAGTTATTTGGTGCTAAACGCAACTTCCTGGGGCGGAATTTTAATACTAATTAGGGCTTGCTGAAAAAGTAAAA
>JAVVEF010000030.1:16650-25607 GCA_032251275.1 Lutibacter sp. | reverse complement strand
AGACATACAATATGCTGCTTAATAAATTTTCGTTATATTGCCGTCAGGTTAATAGAAAGTTTTTTTTTATTATTTAGTTAACCATTTTCTGGCATTCACAAAAGCTTCTTCCCAAGGGGAAACTTCATCTTTTCTGCCTTCCGGATAATAAGCCCAGTTCCACTGAAAAAGGGAACGTTCAATATGCGGCATCATCACTAAATGCCTGCCGTCTTTTGAGCTCATCATCGCCACATTATAGTCGGAACCATTCGGATTTGCCGGATAGGTCTCATAACCATATTTTGCCACAATATTGTAGTCATTTTCTTCCATTGGCAAGTTAAATTTTCCTTCGCCATGTGAAATCCAAACCCCTAAAGTGCTGCCTGCCAAAGTAGAAAGCATCACCGAATTGTTTTCCTGCACGGTTACGGAGGTAAAGCCGCTTTCGTGTTTTCGGGAATCGTTATGCAGTAATTTTCCGTGTACTTTGTGCTCGGGATTAATGACTTCCAATTCCATAAAAAGCTGACAGCCATTGCAAATCCCAACTGATAAGGTGTCTTTTCTTTTGAAGAAAGTATCCAAGGCGTTTTTCGCTTTTTCGTTGTACAAAAAGGCACCCGCCCAGCCTTTTGCAGAACCCAAAACATCAGAATTGGAGAAACCGCCCACAGCACCAATAAATTGTATGTCTTCCAAGGTTTCACGTCCGCTGATTAAATCGGTCATATGCACATCTTTCACATCAAAACCAGCCAAATACATCGCATTCGCCATTTCGCGTTCAGAATTGCTTCCTTTTTCGCGAATAATGGCTGCTTTTGGCCTCTCGACTGCGCTCGAGGTGACGGAATTAAGTTTTCCATTAAAATGATCTGGGAATTTGTATTTTAAAGGCTGATTTTTATAATTTTCAAAACGATCAAGCGCTTTGTTGTTGGCACATTGTTTTTGATCCAACAAATAAGAAGTTTCGTACCAAACATCGCGCAATTCAGCAATATTGAAGGTATGAGTTTCATCAAAATTGATGATGGTTACGCATTCACTTTTAGCGGCAAAACCGATCTCAAAAAATTCAATGTTGTTTTCGGCTAAAATTGCAGGTACCCTTTCATCGGCACTTTGGAAAATGATGCCGCTGTTTTCTGCAAAAAGCAATTTTACGGTATCGGCTTCTGCAATAGCGGTAAGGTCAATGTTTAACCCAAGCGTTTGCTGCGAGAAACACATTTCAAGCAAGGTGGTGATCATTCCTCCTGATGAAATATCGTGTCCGGCTAAAAGTCGTTCTTCTTTGATTAATTTTTGAATGGTGTTGAAAGCGATTTTAAATTTACTTGCATCTTTTATCGTTGGTGTTTCAGTTCCAATTTTGTGGTGAATCTGGCCAAAGGACGAGCCGCCTAATTTATAAGAATCATTAGATAAATTAATGTAATACAGTTTGTTATTTATCGCATCCTTAATCAAAGGTTCAACTACTTTTGAAATATCATTACAATGTCCGGCAGCAGAAATAACCACCGTTCCCGGAGAAATTACCTCATCATTCGGGTATTTTTGTTTCATCGACAAGGAGTCTTTTCCTGTAGGAACATTGATGCCCAACTCGATTGAAAAATCTGAAACTGCTTTAACGGCTTTGTACAAACGCGTATCTTCACCTTCATTTTTACAGGGCCACATCCAGTTTGCAGATAGGGAAATGGAAGCCAGATTGTTTTCTAAAGGCGCCCAAACGATGTTGGTTAAGGTCTCCGCAATCGCATTTTTGCTGCCGGCAACGGGATCAATCAAAGCGCTGATTGGTGCGTGGCCAATGGAAGTTGCAATTCCTTCTTTTCCGTTGTAATCGAGCGCCATCACACCGCAGTTATTTAACGGCAACTGTAACGGACCGGCACATTGCTGTTTGGCAACTTTTCCGCCAACACAACGATCCACTTTATTGGTCAGCCAGTCTTTGCAGGCCACTGCTTCAAGTTGTAATATTTTATTTAAGTAAAGATTTATATCTTCCTGATTGTAAGTTATTTCAATGTAATTTATTTCGACAGAAACATCATTCATGATGGTCTTTGGAGAACTGCCGAACATATCAGTCAAAGCCAAATCCATAGGTTTTTTTCCGGTGGATTTAGATTCAAAAGTGAATCGGCCATTGTTGGTGACTTCTCCAACTTCATAGTAAGGAGCACGCTCTCTTTCGGCAACACGTTTTAAAATTTCCGAATTTTCTTTGCTGATGATCAATCCCATACGTTCCTGGGATTCGTTCCCGATAATTTCTTTGGCAGAAAGTGTTGGATCGCCGATTGGCAATTTGTCTAAATCAATCAATCCGCCGGTTTCTTCCACTAATTCCGACAAGCAATTTAAATGTCCGCCCGCCCCGTGATCGTGGATAGAAACGATTGGGTTAATATCGCTTTCAACCATTCCGCGAATGGCGTTTGCAGCTCTTTTTTGCATTTCGGGATTGGAACGTTGCACGGCGTTTAGTTCAATTCCGCTGGCAAATTCACCTGTATCGGCCGATGAAACTGCGGCGCCGCCCATTCCAATTCTGTAATTGTCGCCGCCAAGAATCACTATTTTATCACCTTCTTTCGGAATGTCTTTTAAAGCCTGATCTTCCTTTCCATAACCAATGCCGCCAGCTTGCATAATTACTTTATCATATCCCAATTTGCGCGAACTTTCCTGATGTTCAAAAGTCAACACTGAACCCGTAATTAAAGGTTGTCCGAATTTATTTCCGAAATCTGATGCGCCATTCGATGCTTTTATTAAAATATCCAGAGGTGTCTGGTACAGCCATTTTCGTGCTTCCATGCCATTTTCCCAAGGCTTGTCTTGCGGCGATTCAAAATGTCTGTCCTGTGTTAATCTCGAATAGGAAGTCATATAAACTGCTGTTCCCGCCAAAGGCAAAGAACCTTTTCCTCCTGCCAGACGGTCTCTAATTTCACCTCCGGAACCTGTTGCGGCTCCGTTAAAAGGTTCAACAGTCGTTGGAAAATTATGCGTTTCGGCTTTTAATGAAATCACCGATTTAAAATTTGTTTTTTGGTAAAAATCGGGCTTGTCTGGTGTTTTAGGAGCGAATTGCTCCACAACCGGACCTTCCACAAAAGCCACATTGTCTTTATAGGCGGAAACAATTCCGTTAGGATGAGTTTCTGAAGTTTTTCTGATGAGTTTGAATAGCGATGAAGGCATTTCTTCGCCGTCGATAATAAACGTTCCGTTGAAAATTTTATGTCGACAATGTTCAGAATTTACCTGTGAAAATCCAAATACTTCAGAATCGGTTAATTTGCGGCCGATTCGCTGGCTCATTTCATTTAAATAATCAATTTCTTCATCGTTTAACGACAAACCTTCTTGTCTGTTATAAGCTGCAATATCTCCAATCTCCAAAATTGAGGCTGGCTTAATGTGAATAGTAAATATATCCTGGTTTAATTGGGCATATTTTTGGAAAATCATTGGGTCAAAGGGCGCATCTTCTAACGTAGTGTTAAATTCTTCAATTCTGATGATGCCTTCAATCCCCATATTTTGGGTAATTTCAACCGCATTTGTGCTCCAGGGCGTTACCATTGCGGCGCGCGGACCAATAAAAAAAGCATCGATTGATGCCTCTGATATTTTTTCATGGTTGCCAAAAAGCCAGTTTAATTTTTGAACGTCGGTTTGGGTAAGTTCTTTTGACGTTTGTACAGCGTATATTTTACTGTTTTTGTTTCCAAAGAATTGAATCATAAATTGATTTTTTTGTATGTTAGGATGTGCAAATTTAATTAAAATAATAAAGCCCCCTAACCCCCGAAGTGGGAATTATTGCCAGAAAGGAAAAAATAAAAGCCCCCTAGCCCCCGAAGTGGGAATTATTGCCAAAAATCAAATAATTAAAAGATTGAATTGTTGGGACAGGTCGCAACCTGTCCGTACCTTTGTAATAAATCGGAAATCACAAATCGTAATTATATTTCGCGTTAGCGATTGAAGCGGAAATCCTTTTTGGCGATTTTTCATCGCCAAAAAGATTGGAACGTAAAGTGCGACCTGCAAGGAAACGCCCAGAAAACTGTTAATTATTTAACAAAACGTATGATTTTGTAAATATTTTTGCAAATTTGGTTTTGTGTATGAAACATTTTTCTATATTTGCCAAAGAATTACAAAAAGAACAATGAATTTTACACAAAACCATCATCATCATTTTCATAATCGCACTCAGGTGAGTTGAAAATGTATTGTGTAAAAATTAAACATATATTTAAAACCCGTTTGAGTTAATCAAGCGGGTTTTTTCATTAAAATCCATTGATTTACTTAAACAAATTAACAAAAAAAGATAAAAATGAGTAAATTAAAAATCGCAGTTCAGAAAGCAGGAAGATTAAACGAAGATTCGCTTCAACTTCTAAAAGATTGTGGCATTTCCATCGATAACGGAAAAGACCAGCTAAAAGCATCCGCAAGTAATTTTCCTTTGGAAGTTTTATATTTGAGAAATGGTGATATTCCGCAATATTTAAAAGATGGTGTGGTCGACATTGCCATTATTGGCGACAATGTACTGATTGAAAAAGGGAATGGCATTAAAGTTATTGAACGACTTGGATTTTCAAAATGCCGTGTTTCTTTGGCGGTTCCAAAAGGTGTAAATTACAAAACTATCAACGACTTGAATGGTATGCGCATCGCCACTTCTTATCCGAATACCGTAAAGGAATACTTTAAGAAATTTAATTTAACGCCTGACATTCATATCATTAGCGGCTCCGTAGAAATTGCGCCAAGCATCGGTTTGGCAGATGCCATTTGCGATATCGTTTCGAGCGGAAGCACTTTGTTTAAAAACAATTTAAAGGAAGTTGAAGTGATGTTAACCAGCGAAGCTGTTTTGGCAGTTTCGCCAACTATTTCTGTGGAAAGCCAGTTGGTGCTGGATAAACTTCAATTTAGGATCCAATCGGTGTTAAAAGCAAGGAAATCGCGTTATATTTTAATGAATGTGCCGAATGACAAAATTTCCGAAATCATAAAAATATTACCGGGAATGCGCAGTCCGACCGTTTTGCCATTGGCGGAAGCCGGGTGGAGTTCCATTCATACAGTGATAGAAAAAGACAGATTTTGGGAAGTGATTGATGAGCTAAAACTTTTGGGTGCAGAAGGATTATTGGTGGTTCCTATTGAGAAAATGGTGATTTAAAATGCTCAAAACTAAAGGCTGAAAGCTCAAAGCCAAAAGCTAAAAAAATGACTGTGTCAAGATTAAAGTATTAAATAGTAACACGATTTGTCACCCTGAGCGGAGTCGAAGGGAAACGATTATACAATTTTAAAAACGATGAAAAAAATAATAAATCCGCCGAAAAAGGATTGGGAAACCATTTTAAAAAGGCCGACACAAACCATTGAAGCGGTTGAAAATACGGTCACTTCTATTTTTGACGATGTTAAACGAAACGGCGATGATGGCATAAAACGATATACCGCAATATTTGATGGTGTTTCTTTGGACGATCTGTGCGTTTCTACCAAGGAAATATCGGCTGCTGAAAACGCTTTGACTGCTGAACTGAAACAAGCAATTCAACAAGCTAAAAAAGCTATTGAAAAATTTCATTTGGCCCAAAAAACGCCCAAAGTTTTTGTGGAAACGGTTGAGGGCGTAGAATGCTGGCAGGAAAAAAGACCGATCCAAAAAGTTGGTTTGTACATTCCTGGAGGCACCGCACCGTTGTTTTCATCGGTGTTGATGCTGGCGGTTCCAGCTCAAATTGCAGGTTGTAAAGAGCTTGTTTTATGTTCGCCTCCTAATAAAAAAGGAGAAATTAATCCTGCCATTCTTTACACGGCACAACTTTGCGGGATTACAAAAATTTTAAAAGTGGGCGGAATTCAGGCCATTGCCGGACTTACTTTTGGAACGGAAACCATTCCGCAAGTCTATAAAATATTCGGTCCGGGGAATCAATATGTAACCGTTGCCAAACAATTGGCAACCAAATACGGCGTGGCGATTGATATGCCTGCCGGTCCGAGCGAATTGTTAATTGTTGCCGATGACACGGCCAACGCAAGTTTTGTGGCCTCCGATTTATTGAGCCAGGCAGAGCACGGAACCGACAGTCAGGTGATTTTGGTGTCGACTTCCATAGAAATTCTCAATGAAGTTGAAAAGGAAATAGAGAGCCAACTTCAACCATTGGCCCGTAAAAAAATTGCCGCAAAAGCCATAGAGAATTCGAAATTGATTTTTGTGGAAACCAAAGAAATTGTGATGGAAATGATTAACGAATACGGTCCGGAACACTTTATAATTTGCACCAATAATAATGATTTTTATATTGACAACATTGAAAATGCAGGTTCGGTTTTTATTGGAAATTACACGCCGGAAAGTGCCGGGGATTACGCTTCCGGAACCAACCATACCTTACCTACAAACGGATATTCAAAAGCGTATTCGGGTGTAAATCTGGATTCATTTTTAAAATCGATGACTTTTCAGAAAATTTCAGAAAAAGGGATTCAAAATATTGGAAAAACCATTGAAATTATGGCCGAAGCAGAAGGATTGACAGCGCACAAAAATGCGGTAACACTTCGATTAAAAGAACTTGAAAATGGGAAATAGCTTCAATATTCAAAATTTGGTCAGGGAAAATGTGAAGCAAATGAAACCTTATTCGTCGGCTCGTAATGAATTTAAAGATTTTAACACTGCCGAAATGATTTTCCTTGATGCCAATGAAAATCCGTTTGAGAATGGCGTAAATCGTTATCCGGATCCGCAGCAAACTACCGTAAAAGCTACATTGTCAAAATTAAATGGAATTCCGGAGACTCAGATCTTATTGGGAAACGGCAGCGATGAAGTGCTGGATTTATTGTTTCGGGCTTTTTGCGAACCAAAAACAGATAACGTCATCACACTGCCGCCAACCTACGGAATGTATGGGGTTTTAGCCAATATCAATGCGGTAGAAAACAGGGAAGTGTTGCTATCGAATGATTTTCAGCCACAAGTTGGAAAGATTTTAGAAACTGTTGATGAAAATACCAAAATTATCTTTTTGTGTTCGCCAAACAATCCGACCGGAAATACATTTTCTGATGAAAGTGTTGTGTATTTAATGCAAAATTTTAAAGGATTGGTGGTGATTGATGAGGCCTATATCGATTTTTCCAAAAAAGAAAGCTGGATAAACGAATTTGATGAATACCCAAATCTGGTCATCACGCAAACTTTGTCCAAAGCCTACGGAATGGCAGGAATTCGGTTGGGAATTTGTTATGCATCTTCCCCAATTATTGCGGTTTTAAACAAAATTAAACCGCCATATAATGTAAATGAATTAACGCAGCAGCGAGCATTAAAACGTCTTTTGACTAAAAATAAAGTCAGAAATGAAATTGATAAAATTTTAGAACAACGTGAAAAACTGTTGGGCAAATTAAAATCTATTTCTTTTATCGAAGAAATTTATCCAACTGAAGCCAATTTCATTTTGGTCAAAGTGGATGATGCCAATAAAAGACACAACGAATTGATTTCCAGAGGAATTGTCATCAGAAACCGAACCACGCAGCCTTTATGTGAAAATTGTTTGCGTTTGACTGTTGGGACGACCAGCGAAAATATAAAACTGATTAAAGCATTAAAAGAATTGTAAAATGAAGCAAAAAGTATTGTTTATAGACCGGGACGGAACGATGGTTTTGGAACCAAGCGACTATCAATTGGACAGTTTTGAGAAATTGGAATTTTACCCGAAAGTCTTTCAATACCTGGGAAAAATTGCTACCGAATTGGATTTTGAACTCGTCATGGTTACCAATCAGGATGGTTTAGGAACCGATTCTCATCCGGAAATTAATTTTTTGCCTGTTCATAATTTAGTCATGAAAGCTTTTGAAAATGAAGGTGTTGTTTTTAAAGAAGTGCATATCGACAAAACATTTCCGCATGAAAATGCACCAACGCGCAAACCTGCAACCGGTTTGTTGACAAAATACATCAACAATCCGGACTATGATTTGGAAAATTCCTTTGTGATTGGCGATCGGATTACGGATGTGGAATTGGCAAAAAATTTGGGTGCAAAGGCGATTTTTATCAACACAGATGAAGCCTTGGGAAGTGATGAGATTGCTTCAAAAACCGCTGAATTGGATGCTGTTATCGTGTTGAAAACAACCGAATGGAAAACAATTTATGAATTTTTGAAACTTGCGGATCGTTCTGCTTCCATTAAAAGAAAAACGAATGAAACGGATATCTACATCAACCTTAAACTGGATGGAACAGGCAAAAGTAACATAGATACCGGAATTGCTTTTTTTGACCATATGTTGGACCAAATTGCGCGTCACGGGCAAATGGATTTGGAAATTGCCGTAAAAGGCGATTTGGAAGTCGATGAACACCATACCATTGAAGATACCGCAATTGCGCTTGGCGAAGTTTTTGCGAAAGCGATTGGAAACAAATTAGGTATTGAGCGTTACGGATTTTGCTTGCCCATGGACGATTGTCTGGCGCAGGTGGCGATTGATTTCGGCGGAAGAAACTGGTTGGTTTGGGAAACAGAATTCAAGAGAGAAATGGTGGGAAAAATGCCAACAGAGATGTTTTATCATTTTTTTAAATCTTTTTCTGATGGCGCGAAGGCTAATATCAATATCAAGGCAGAAGGAACCAACGAGCATCACAAAATAGAAGCCATTTTTAAGGCATTTGCCAAAGCCATCAAAGTGGCAGTGAAAAGAGATCCGGTAAAAATGATTTTGCCGAGCACGAAGGGAATGTTGTAGAATTGTTTGAAGTTTGGAGTTGTTGCTCTCGAATTTTAAACCTGAAACTTGAAATCTGAAACGAAAAAATGAAAATAGTCATTATAAATTACGGCGCGGGGAATATTCAATCCATTAAATTTGCGATTCAG
>JAVVEF010000030.1:13732-16550 GCA_032251275.1 Lutibacter sp. | reverse complement strand
AAATGAGAATCATTCCCGCAATAGATATTATAGGAGGAAAATGTGTCCGATTGTCGAAAGGCGATTACAATACAAAGATTATTTATAATGAAAATCCGCTTGAAGTGGCTAAAATGTTTGAAGCGCACGGAATAAAATACCTGCATTTGGTAGATTTAGATGGCGCAAAATCGAGCAAGATTGTCAACCACAAGATTCTCGAACAAATAGCTTCAAAAACATCCTTAAAAATTGATTTTGGCGGAGGATTAAAATCGGATGCCGATTTAAAAATAGCTTTTGAAAGTGGTGCAAATCAAATTACGGGCGGAAGTATCGCCGTAAAAAACAGGGAAATTTTTGAAAAATGGATTTCCGATTATGGCGCGGATAAAATTATACTGGGCGCGGATGCGAATAATGAAAAAGTGGCGGTTTCCGGCTGGTTGGAAGATTCTGATGAAGATTTGGTTCCTTTTATCAAGAATTACCAAAGCAAAGGAATTCAATATGTAATTTGTACAGATATTGCCAAAGACGGCATGTTGGAAGGACCGAGTTTTGCGTTGTATAAAAAAATTATTGATCAATGTTCCGTCACTTCGAGGGCAGTTGAGAAGATATCAGAAGCAAATGGCATAAAATTAATTGCTTCAGGAGGAATATCAACCTTTTCAGAATTGCCTAAATTGGCTGAAATGGGTTGTGAAGGAACGATTATTGGAAAAGCAATTTATGAAGGTAGAATTACAATGAAACAATTGGAACAATATATAACAGGTTAGAGATTAGAAGTTAGAGGTTAGAAGTAGTTGGATTCAATATTAATTGCATACAATCTTTTTTTTAACTTCGTATTCCTATTCTATAACCTCAAACTTTACAAGTATGGCTCAAGATTTAAAAGCAAGGACTAAAAAATTCGCAATTGATTGTGGAAAACTATGCAGAAATTTTCCTCATTCGAGAGAATATAATGCATATGTTAATCAATTGATTAGATGCTCAAGTTCTGTAGGAGCAAACTATAGAGCATCACAAAGAGGAAAATCTACGGCAGACTTCATCAATAAATTAAAAATAGTTGAAGAAGAAGCTGATGAAAGCCACTTTTTTATTGAAATTTTGTTGGAACTATATGATTTGGACGATAAATTCGTAAAGAATGAAATGATACGATTAGGCAAAGAAGCGAATGAATTAGTCGCTATAATAGTCGCCTCCATAAACACGGCAAAAAATAAATTAAAGTAGTTTCTCTCGATTAGAAACTTCTAACCTCTAATTTCTAACCTCGAACCTTAAATAATGTTAACAAAAAGAATAATCCCCTGCCTTGATATCAAAAATGGAAGAACCGTAAAAGGCGTAAATTTTGTAGATTTGCGCGATGCCGGTGATCCAGTTGAATTAGCAGCGATTTACGCACAAAACGGTGCTGATGAATTGGTTTTTTTAGATATCTCGGCGACTGAAGAAAAACGAAAAACATTGGCTGAGCTGGTGATGCGGGTTGCCGAGAAAGTGAATATTCCATTTACGGTCGGTGGCGGAATTTCATCGGTTGAAGATGTGGAATTGTTATTGAATTCCGGTGCCGATAAGGTTTCCATCAATTCATCCGCAGTTAAGAATCCGCAATTAATAAACGATTTGGCAGCGAAATTTGGGAGTCAGTGCATAGTTGTTGCCATTGATGCGAAACAAATTGACGGAGAATGGATCGTGCATTTGGTAGGCGGAAAAGTGCCTACAAACATTAAATTATTTGATTGGGCGAAAGAAGTGGAACAACGCGGTGCCGGTGAAATTTTATTTACCTCGATGGATCACGATGGTACAAAAAACGGATTTGCCAATGAAGCGTTGGCCAAATTGGGAACTTTGGTGAACATTCCGATTATCGCTTCGGGAGGCGCAGGAAATATGCAACATTTTGTGGATACTTTTATAGATGGAAAAGCTGATGCAGCCTTGGCTGCAAGCGTATTTCATTTCAAGGAAATTGACATTATGGATTTAAAAAAGGAACTTAAAAATAACGGTATAGAAGTAAGGATTTAGCAATGTATTTTGCAATTTTCGACTTTAAAACTTTAGACTAATAATTATGAAAATAAATTTCAACAAAAATAACGACGGATTAATTCCTGCAATCATTCAAGATGCAACCACAAAAAATGTGTTGATGTTGGGGTATATAAATCAGGAAGCTTTTGAAAAAACAATTGAATCGAACCAGGTGACCTTTTTCAGCAGAACAAAAAAAAGGTTGTGGACAAAAGGGGAGGAAAGCGGTAATTTTTTAAACGTGGTTTCCGTGCAGAATGATTGCGACCAAGATACCTTGCTTATTCTGGTAAATCCCGTTGGCCCAACCTGCCATAAAGGCACTGATACCTGCTGGGGAGAAAAAAACGATGCAACTTTCGGTTTTTTATCAGAATTGGAAACTGTGATTAAAAATAGGCGTGAAGCAGGCAATTCAGAAAAGAGTTATGTGGCCTCACTATTTGAAAAGGGAATCAATAAAATTGCCCAAAAAGTGGGTGAAGAAGCCATAGAAGTGGTGATTGAAGCGAAAGACAGCAATGATGATTTGTTTGTAAATGAAGGCGCCGATTTGCTTTTTCATTATTTAATTTTGTTGCAGGCAAAAGGATTTACGTTGAAAGATATTGTGAAGGTTTTGGAAAATAGACATAAATAGCTGAAAGCTCAAAGTTAAAAGCTCAAAGCAGAAAGCTCCTCAAAGACTGTGACTTTGAGGTTGTGATTTTCAGTCTCCGACTGCCTGAATTTAGCTCAAAGTTAAAAGCTCAAAGCAGAAAGCTCAAAG